>CAYVUI010000127.1:0-12130 GCA_964454745.1 uncultured Pirellulales bacterium
GGGTTGTCATAATAGCGCAGCATGGCTTCGTAAAGATTGGCGGGCCATGATTCGGGGGCGGGGCGCTTGACCGAATCGGCCGAGGGGTGAAAGAGGTTGTGCAGGAGCCCAACGATCCCGGTGGGTTTTTTGTATGGCCAGGTTCCTGGATTTTGGCAATATCGGAAAAAGGTGTCGAGCGCGAGTTTGATCGATCGGTTGTTTTGGGTTTCGCAGTTGAAATAATCTGTTGCGGAGGCGTTGGTGGCGATGCCTGCTGCGCAGGTCAGGGGGCACAGTGAAAAATATGTGTACCACATTCCGCTGTTGGTCCGCTTGTTTTCGGCGGGGAGCTCACCTTTGGCGTCGATGATTTGGGCGATTTTCTTCTCCAGCAGCCTGAGATCACGGTTGAACGCTTCTTCATCATCGAGGTAGTGACTGCAGGCGATTGAGAGGTACAGCCCCCAGGAGCCATGATTGTTTTGTGCTTTTTTTTTCGCATTTGCGGATTTGAGAGCGACGGTTTTAAGCCATTTTTTAAAGGTTTGCTGTTCTGGTGTGTCCCATTCCGGAAAGCCTGTGAGCATTTCAGCAGCGGTGACCATGGGGGCGGCGCAGTAGCAGAAAACCAGGTGCCCGTCAAAGCCGGAGACTTTTTTTTGGGCAGTCGACCATGCATGCAGTATCTGGACGGCTTTTCGGGCGTAAGGGTCCGCCTTTTCAGCGGGGGCAAGTCGATATGCCAGCGCGAGGGTGTAGGCGGCAAAGGCGTCGTCGCTGAGGTTTTTCTTGGCCTCCATGGCGGCGGTCTTGTTTGCGTAGTAGTAGGGGATGTCAAAGTTTTCTTGCGGCTGGGGCACATGGTTTAACATTGAATCCGCGGCGGAGAATAAATGGTTGTATTCGCGTGGTTTTTTTCCACTGGCTGCGATGTTTCGCATTTGTTGCAGTTGCTCGGCGGAGTGCAGACCGCCGGGATGCTGGAAGGAAAAGGCAAAAGAAGGTGCAAAAAGAATTGAAACGGCAACCACAGCGGCTGCCAGGGTTGAATGGTTCTTTATTGTGCCGGTCTTTGTTTTTTTCATTGTTTTGATTATACCTTTGCGGGGTTTGCCAGGCAAGGGGTTCTGTGCCCGGTGGGCCAGAAAGGAGATAGGAGAAAGTTGAAAATAGAGCATAGAATCCGACCTGCGGCCGGGCTGATCTTATCAGCATGCGTTTCTTCTAATGCTTTCGCATTCGAAATCAACGACATCCTACGGCTAAATGGGTGGCTGTCCCTATTTTTCGGCGGGTGGAAAATTGGGCGGGGGTTTGGTATAATGGGTTTTATGAAGATACGGATCGAGAAGATATATGGAGCGGATTTGTCGACATCCTGCGAGCTGGCGTATTACGAGGCGGGAGTGGCGGCGGGGTTTCCGTCGCCGGCGGCGGATTACGAGGAAGGTCGGCTGGATTTGAACAAGCACCTGGTCAAGAACCCTGCAGCGACGTTTTTTGTGCGTGTGGCGGGCGATTCGATGCTGGGCGCGGGGATTCATCCGGGGGATCTGCTGGTGGTGGACCGGTCTCTGGAGGCCCGCAGCGGCAACGTGGTGATCGCGGTGCTGGACGGGGAGCTTACGGTAAAACGGATCCGGATCCGCGGGAAAAAGGTGCGTCTGGATGCGGAAAACGAGGGGTATCCTTCGCGGCAGGTGAGTGAGGGCAGCGATTTCCAGGTGTGGGGTGTGGTGACGAATGTGATTCATGAGCTGTAGAGGGAGCGATGAGCGGCTGCGAGGTATTTGGTCTGGTTGACTGTAACAATTTTTACGTTTCGTGCGAGCGGGTGTTTGATCCTTCGCTTGCGGGGCGGCCGGTGGCGGTGCTGTCGAATAATGACGGGTGCGTGGTCGCGCGGTCGAATGAGGTCAAGGCGCTGGGGGTCCGGATGGGGGTGGCGGCGTTTGAGGTGCGTGACAAGCTGGACAAGCACGGTGTGCGGCTGTTTTCGTCGAATTATACGCTGTATGCGGATATGTCGCAGCGGGTGATGGATGTGTTGCGGACGTTTACGCCGGGGATGGAGGTATACTCGATTGATGAGGCGTTTTTGGATTTGAGCGGGATGGAGGACCTGGACGGGTACGGCCGGAAGGTTCAGCAGCGGGTGGGGCAGTGGACGGGGATCCCGGTGTCGATCGGGATTGCGCGGACCAAGACGCTGGCGAAGGCGGCGAACAAGCTGGCCAAGGGCAGCGAAAAGGCGGGGGGTGTATTGGATTTGTCGGACGGGCGGTACGTGGAGGCGGCTTTGCGGCGGATTGATGTGGGCGATGTGTGGGGAGTAGGCTGCCGGATCGCGCGGAAGCTGCGGGCGAGGGGGATCGAGACGGCGTGGGACCTGCGGCGTGCGGATACGGGGTGGATTCGGCATAAGTTCGGGGTCAACGGATTGCGGACGGTGTATGAGCTTCGGGGGCACAAGTGTTTTGAGCTGGAGGAGAACCCGCCGGCGAAGAAGTCGATCGCGGTTTCGCGGATGTTTGGGCGTGCAGTGTTCGAAAAGGACGAGCTGAAAGAGGCGGCGGCGGTGTACGCTGGGCGTGCGGGTGAGAAGCTGCGTGAAGGGGGCCTGGCGGCCAGTGCGATGACGGTGTTTATTACGACGAGCCGGTTCGCAGAGAAGCGGTATTTTAATTCGCGGACGGTGGGGTTTGATACGGCAACGAACGATACGGCCGAGCTGATCGGGGCGGCGCTGGCGGGTGTGGAGCGGATGTACCGGCAGGGGTTTGCGTACAAGAAGGCGGGGGTGCTGATGCACGGGCTGGTGGATGAGCGGAAGGTGCAGGGGAATTTGTTTGACCGGGCGGACCGGGCGAGATCGCGGCGGCTGATGCGGGCGGTGGACTGGATCAACGGACCGCTGGAAGGGGGCATCTGGTGGGGGGCGCAGGGTGAGACGCAGCCGTGGGGGGCGAGGTTTGAGCGGCGGTCGAAGCGGTATACGACGCGGTGGGATGAGTTGGCAGAGGTGCGGTGATTCTGTGCCCTGCGGGCAAGCTGCTTTAAGCAGGTAAATATCCGCGTACTCTATTGCGATAATAGCGCACATAGAACTCAAGATGGTATTTGGTGGGCGGTGCCATTCGGGCCAGAGAGTGGAGCCCTGCACCACGTTGGGCGCAGGGTGAATTTTGCCTGGTGAGTCTTTAGCTTGGGCGCTTGAAACCGGCGAATTCAAGCGGCAGGGAACCCACCTATGGGATAAATTTGGTGGCTGTCCCTGTTTAGTCGGTCAGCCAGCGGGCGGCGAGGAGCTGCATGTCGCGGAGGTTGACACCTGATGAATGGTCGAGGTCTGCGGCGCTGCACCAGGTATTGATTGCGGTGCAATCGGTGCGGAGCCAGTTTTGCGCGAGGTGGTCGGCGTCGAGGTCGCTGACCTGTCCGTCGCAGTTGAAATCGGGCGGTGCGGACAGGTGGAACTGGTCTGCGACGGCCTGGAGCAGTGAGGTGTGGTCCTGCGTGTCCTGGGTGGCTTCCCAGTACATGATTCCGGCGAAGTTGTTTTCGACGACGTACCGGGTTTTCCGCTGGATGGTGTCGATGCCGTTGAAGTGGATGCCGTTTACTTCGTCGATGTCCGGGGCGGGTGCGTATTGATCGACGATGTCTTTGTAGGCGTGGTACTGCCAGTTGGCATCGCGGCCGTAGAAGGGGACGCCTAGGAGGATTTTTGCGGGATCGAAGCCGAAATTTGTCCAGTGGGCCAGGGCGGCGATGGAATCTTCATAGGATGAGTGGGGCAGTGCGGGATCGGAGGTCATATCGTAGGCCATGACGTGCAGGCGGTCGATGGAATCGATGGCGGTGGGGTGGAATTCGCTTCCGAGTGCCATGACGGCAACGGTCAGCGTGAGGTCGTGGGGCACGAGGGCGGTTTTGAGTTCCCGGATCAGGAGGGTGAAGTTGTCGCGGTCGGTTTGGGTGGTGATCGGTTCCCAGTCGAGATCGACGCCGTCGAAATTGTGGCTCAGGCAGTAGTTTGTGAGATTCTGAATGAAAGCGGTGCGGATCGCGGGATCGGCTGCGACGGGGGAGAAATTGTCGGAAAGGCCCCAGCCGCCAATGCAGATTGAAACGGGGGTGTTTTGAGCGTGGGCGTCGGTGATGAGCTGCTGCTGGCGGTCGAGATTAATTTGGCTGGTGTTGATTGTGCCGTTTGTGTTTGGATAGACGGAAAAGAAGATGATGCGGGTGAGATTGCTATACGGGAGGTTGGGGATCTGGATTTGCCAGTAATCGGGGTAATATGCTGTGACCTCAAAAGAGCAGTAGTAGTCGGAAATGCCACCGAGGCTGCAAGAAAAGGGTATAAAGAGTATAAATATCAATAATGTGCAGGGCTTTGTTTTCATGATATGGTTATGGGTTATAAGCTGCGATTTCTAATTTGACATTGTTGATTTTATCAAATTTTATGCGGAATCAATCGAAAAATTACAAATACTGAGAGAAATAGAACCATATATGGGATTATGAGCTGAAAACGAGGTATGCAAATAAAATCTTAAAAAAAATATGAAAAGCGTCCTATAATCTCTTGACAGTGATATTTTCTGAATTAGAATGTAACTAAACAATAATTTTCCTTAATTGGAAAGGGGGTAAGATGAAGAAGATTTTGTTTTTCTCAATTCTAACCGCGGTATTTTGCGGTACAGCACTGGCGGGTTTCACGGAGATTAATGTATCGTTATCACTGGATACAGGAATGCTCCCTGTTCCGCCAAACGCCAAAGTTCCTTCCCACATCGGTGATATTGAGTGGGGCTTTATCATTCCTCCGGATGGTAACGCTGATATTGATCTATTCGAGCGTCTGGCGGGCAAACTGCCGGAATGGATCAAGCTTGAAGTTTCCGGTGAGACGGATGCTGACCCTATCATGAACATCACAAAAACGGTAACCAATGATACCCAGGATACCTGGGAAGGTTACCAGATTGCCCTGGCGGGTGAGGATGTGAGTTTCATTGCCGGGACTGCGTCCAGTGATGTGTTCAACAATGTGACGGAAGGTGCTATGCTTCTGGACTTTCAGTCTCCGTTATCAGTGGGTCCGGGTGAATCTGTGACTTTTGACTTTGACATCCTGGTTGAGAGTGTGGGGGTATACACATTCGAGTTGAGCCAGACGCCAAGGCTGGAAGTTATTCCGGAGCCGGCGACACTTGGTTTGATGGCTTTGGGTGCGATTGCTTTCATACGAAAACGCACGTAAAAGTAACAGCGGTTTGGAATTGAGCAAAGACCGGGTACATGTATGTATTTGAATGCATACAGAACCCGGTTTTTGTATATAAAGTGGACATAGAAAGCATGGAATTTGTGGTTGTTTTGTCGTAAAAAAGGCATTTGGGCCCGATAATATGCTTGACACATCTGTTAGGATTATGTTGTAAATTGAACATTGGACGAAGGTGATTTGGGTACATTTCTCACGGAAGGGGGCAAAAGACACATATGGATCGTGGGTATTTACATAGAGAATTTGTTTGTGAACGTGTCGATTTCGTTCTAAATTTGTAACGTTTTGTTTTTTTCGGAGAGGTGTAAAATGAAGAAGAAGATTTTTGTCGCGGTAATTTCACTTGTTTTATTGGGTTTGAGTGCCCAGGGTGCATTCATTGTCGAGCCTTATCCCGGGGGTTTGGCCTCGGATCATTTTTCGCATAATGGTCCTACGTTCCCCACGGGTTCTACACCGAGCGGGGCTGTGCTTTTGACGCCGAATCATCCGAGCATTTACGGCGGTTCCGCGGTTGCCCCGATTCCGGATACCTATACGTATTCGTATACGCCGGGTACGGATGCGGATAACGTAGCGGTTCCGCAGTACCAGTATTTCGGCAACGGGTTGTATACGTCGAATGAGACGGGCGGGCAAACGGGCTACTATAATGTTTATATCACCTGGCCGGGTGCAACGAATGTAAGTTCGCTGTGTGATATTACGGTTGCCAATGATGGTGCGGACGTCGTTTGGACCGGTGTGGATATGAACACCGGGGGTACGATCGCGATTGCGGATTCATGGGATCATGATCCCCTGGCGACACTTTACGGGGCTAATAATGCATGGCTGAAGATTGCGGACGAGGTACTGTTGACCGCGGGTCAGACGTATACGGTTTCGCAGGTTGCGCAAAGCAATACGTTTGTTTCGATGCGTTCGGCAGGTGTGATGTGGGAATTTGTTTCCGTGCCTGAGCCGGTCAGTCTTTTGATCTTTGCCGCGGGCGGACTGTTTCTTAGACGCCGCGGATAAGCATGTATTTTACCAGGTATTCCCCCGTAACACCGCGAGGATGCAGAGCCCGGTGCCGGGGGAATTCCTGTTTTTCGAGGGTGCAGCAATGACTGTACGTTTTCAATTTATCGAAAGGAACTCCAGATGAAAACGTTTCGTGTTTTTCCCGTGTTGATCGTTCTTGTGTGCCTGCTTGTTGGTATTTCCGGTGCGGATGTTCTTCAGCCTGGATTTGGCCAGTATGATATTGCACAGGTTACGGGCCGGACCCGGCTTTTCGGCCTGGATTTGGCAGATTTTAACGGGGATTTGATTGACGATATCGTCTGCGGGGATACCAATGGAGATGTTCACCTGTTTACCGGTAACGGGGACGGGACTTTTACTGACCAGGGTATTGTCATTAACCAAGCGTATCACAATGCTTACGGGCTTGAGGCGGCGGATTTTAACGGGGATGGGAATGCGGATTTTGTGCTGACGCTTCGTGATAATTATCCGACGACGAGCCCGACGATGTTCAGCGGGGAGGTTCACCTGTACCTTGGTAACGGCAATGGTACGTTCCAGGCGTCGGGTTTTCCGCAGGCGGGTCTGCTGGTTGGAGATGTGGGCACGGCAAGCTGCGCGGTTACGGCCGGTGACGTAGACGGGGATATGGATATTGATATTATCGCCAGTGATGTGACGGTATCGGATAATCTGCGGGCGGATGTTATCCTGTTTCGCAACCAGGGCAATAACGGTTCGAATCAGCCGATCTGGTCGGCCGGGGAAACACTGATCTCGGGTGAGGACCTGGGGTATACGCCCAATGCGGAGCAGCCGCCGTATTATCCGCCGGAGTCGGCATCGAATATTGACGCGTACGGGCTTGAGCTGGCGGATATGGACGGTGACGGCGATAAGGACCTGATGGTGACGGATCTTGCGAGTTATGTCTATGTGTACTTAAATGACGGCGGGGGAACCTTTGCGCCGGTTCGATATAATAACATCAGTACCGGGGCGCGGCCTTACGCTTATGCGAGGGCGCATGAGACATTTACGCAGCAGCTTGCGATTACATGCGGTGACCTTAACGGTGACGGCATGAACGATTTTGTGGTCGGCGGTAGCGCGGGAACCTGGGACGGGACGGTTGACTTGTGGCTCAATACCGGAAATATCAGCGGGGAGCCGCAGTTTTTATATGCCGGCCAGATCGGTGCACAGGGGACTGATGCGCGGGGCCTTGCCATCGGGCAGTTGAATTCCAATACGGATGCTTACGCGGATGTGGTTTTCGGCAATTTTGAGGGATACCTGACGGGGTTGATCACGGACCGTGCGGACAGCGACCTGGACGGGATTATCGATTTGTATGACAATGCGCCGCTGCATTGGAATGCTCCTCGGCTTGATATGAATGATGACGGGGGTGTGAATTATCTCGACCAGCTTGATAATGACCAGGACAACATCGGTGACCCTGCGGATGATGATGACGATAATGACGGCGTGCTCGATGGTGTGGATAACAGTCCTTTTGTTTCCAACGCGGACCAGCTCGATACGGACAATGACGGGCGGGGTGATGTTTCGGATCCACTGAATAATACAGACAGCGATGGGGATGGTATTTTTGACGGACCGATCGATCCGAACCTGTATGAGAAGGCGAAACTGGCCAAGGCCAGGTGGTCTCAGAGTGATACGCATTTTATCCTGCGAATCGATGCGCTGGGCCGTGTGTTCCAGAATGAATTTACGCAGACGATGACGGACGGTGCGATCCTGACACCGCAGGAATGGGAGCTGAACCGAAACTTCAGCTATAACGGTGTCGGTGACGATCCGGCGACGGCGGGGTACCAGGTGCCTTCGGACCTGCCGGGCGGTAAGGATACGCCGATTTCACTGGTGATGATCCCGCGGCGGATGTGGTATGCCTACGGGGATGACGACCCGATCCGGTGGATGAATGCGAGGTTGTCGAATCCGAACCTGGAGATCGGGCAGCATGGTACGTATCACTCAAATAACACCCTCGACGGTGACTGGGCGGATGATCCGGCGCTAAACTATTTTTCATGTGAGACGTGCGGATTTACGCTGGAAGAGATGTACCAGTACCTGCGGATCGGCAAGCGTACGCTTTTGGGCGATTACGCGGACTGGTGGATACAGGACCAGGGAGCGGACCCGTTAACCAGCCCGAAGGTGGACTGGACAAATGCGGCGAATCCGCTGATCAGTTATGCGCCGCCGTTTAACGCGTCAGATACCGTCAGCCGGGACGCGACATCGCGACTGTTTATAGCCGGTTTCAGCGCGAGTGTGTATGAAGAGAACAGCAATAAGTTTACGCCGGAGGGTTCTCATCATGAGCAGTTCGATGATTTCGGGATGTATCATGCGAGCGCGGACCGGCAGGTGGACCCGGAGAATAATGGGTATGCGACTTACCTTGAGTACCTGCAGTCGATTACGCAGGTCGGCCAGCTCAATACATGGCTGATTGAAGAGGTGGAATGGTCGAGTCGATACTGTAATGATATTGATCGTTTGGAGCCTTGTGCGTCCGCTCCGGGCGGGATTAACCGTGAGAACAATATGGTTGACCTGGCTCGCTGGGAGAAATGGATGACGCTGCTGGATTATGTGAACAGTGCCGGTCAGCCGATGCTGCTGGGTGAGTATTCACTGGCGATGAGCTTTGACAACGCACCGACGGTTTCCAACCCGAACCAGGAAGATACGGACCATGACGGGATTGGTGACGTGGTTGACGGTGCGGTTTTGACGGCCGCTGATGTCACTTTCTCTGCCAACGGCGGCGGGTTTGAAGGTACGCTTTCGGCGACGCTTAGTAATAACAGCGTCGGAATTGCCGGCCAGACGGTTGAATTCAGCTTTGATTCGGACGGCAACGGTACACCGGAGACGTATTCAGCGGTTACCAATGCCAGTGGTGTTGCGACGGCTGCTGTGACGTCGAGCTTGGTTGTTGCGGGTAACTATGCCTATACCGCTTTCTGGGATGGGATCGTAACCAGTGCAGCGGACCAGGCAAACGTGACGATTCCGTGCGAACTGGCGGCGGATTTGACGGGTGACTGCCGGGTTCTTATCGATGATTACGCCGTTGCTGCGGCACAGTGGCTTGCGACAGGCGATCCGCAGAACTGTACGCTGACAGCGGATATCGCCGGCGGGGACTGCACAGTCACTGCGGCGGACCTGGCGGTACTTATGAATGAATGGCTTAAGTAAAGCTTATCTCGCAGTTATTGGATACAAGAGGGGTTCACATCCGTGTGGGCTCCTTTTTTTATGCGCATTGTTTTGAAAATTGTTCAAGTTGGAACAATGCGGTAACAAATCGGTAACACGGGGTCTTTATGATGTTGACTGTTGTGTGGTGTTCGATTATGGTATTTTAAATTCATGGAGGCCCTAAATGAGAGCGAAAAATTGGTTTTTGGCGATGTTGATTGTGATTTGTGCGGCGGTTTCGGCCGGGGCGGAGGGTACGCCTGCGAACCTGCTGCGGGACGGGATGTACGCGGAACTGACCGAGGGGGACTTGGACAAGGCGATTGTGCTGTATGAGCAGGCGCTCGAGAAGGCCGGGGAGGTGGAACGGGTGGCGGCGACGGCGGCATACCAGATCGGGCTTTGTTATCTCAAGAAGGGCCAGAAGGACAAGGCGGCAGAGTATTTTGACCTTGTGGCGATGGATTATTCGAGGCAGGGGCAGTTGGCCAATAAGGCGCGGACCGAGCTTGCGAAGATTCGGCCGGGCAAGGATGTGCAGATCGAGGCGGAACTTATGACGTACCTGATGAATTATCACCGGGAAGGGGCAAAAAAGGCCGAGGAGCTGGGGATTAAGCTCAACAGCATCGTGTATTACGTGGATGAGAGCTTTGTACTGGTTCAGGGCGGCTTTTTGACGGTTACCAATGGTACGGGGCAGGCAATTGAGGATGAGATTACGGTGGGGCATTTCGGGACCAGCACGATTGTGGGCTGTTATGATATGGAACTGGTCGCTCAAAAGATTCGTTTTGTTGAGCAGCCGGGACGGGAAAAGGGCAAATGGGCACTGAAGTGGACGCCGAGTGAGCCGCTGGAGCCGGGTGAGACAAAGGTGTTGATTTATCGCAACGCGGATGAGGCGCTGCCGCGGAGCGGGGATAAGAGCCGGCTGGAGATGCAGAATCATTTCGGGTCGGAGGTTTTGGAGAGTTTTATCCTTGTGGTGCCCTCGACGATGCGGGTTGTACAGGGGCTGGAAGGATTGACCTCGCATCAGCGGATGAAGGGATTTGATATATACGGCTGGCAGGAGCAGGTGCCGGCGGATACGACGCATCGCAAGGTGGTGCAGCTCGAGATGGAGCAGGAATACGCAGAGGCGGCAAAGCCGGGGGTCGTGGAGACGTATCCGGTGACGTATTCAACGGACGTGGATCCGCAGCTGGGGGAGATTTCAGTCACGTTTGACCAGGATATGCACAAGTTTGGGTGGTCGTGGTGCAAGGTTGCCGGGAATGAGTATTACCCGGACGTTGTCGAGGTTCAGGGCAGTGATATGGGCGGGCCCCGGTATTTGGATGAGCGGACGTGTGTGCTGCCGGTCAAGCTGGAACCGGGCCGGGCGTATATCGTGGTTTTAAATTCACCGCCTTACCAGGGCTTTAAGAGTGAGGATTTTATCCCGGCGCGGGAGTACGCGATTGTGTTCGCGACAAAGGACGCCTACGGGAATGAGACGGAGATCCCGGCGTTTCTGCTGGAAAAGGCCGAGGGGATTAACCAGCGCAGCGAGATGCCGGACCCTGTGATGGATCTGCTGGAAGTGGATGTGATGGATTACCTGGTGGATCATTATTACGGGACGTTGGAAAAGGCGCAAGAGATGGGCCTGCGGACGAACAGCCATGTGCATATTATCGACGAGGAGCTGAACCGGACGTTCGGAATGATGCAGTTTTATACGAACACGACGGGCAATGTGATCGACCATGAGGTGCCGATGGGCAGCAATGACGGCCCGAATATGTATATTTACGACGAAAAGGGTGTGCGTCAGAAGATTCGGACCTATAAGAAGCCGGGGAGCAATTACCGGTATTTCTGGACGCCTTCGGAGCCGATCGAGCCGGGTGAGACGCGGATGTTGTTCTATACGGCAGGTACGAGTCGGCTGGCGCAGGATGATAAGGGCGTGTGTACGCTGTGGATGCAGAACCATTACGGTTCGCCGGTGATCGAGACGTTTTATGTCGTGATGCCGGCGGAGATGGAGGTTGTGCAGCAGAGCGATGAATTTACGGATTCGGCTGTGTTTGGGGATACGCGGGTTGTGGTCTGGAGCAAGGTGCAGAAAGAAAGGAATGTCAAGCACCAGGTGGAGGCCAAGATCGGCAAGCGGATCATCAGCAGTGCTGCGGACGCAAAGCCTGTGGTCCGTGAAGCTGTGATGACGATTTCGGGACTGCCGGACGGGAATCCGAAGATTACCGAGCAGCTTGAGAAGCTTAAAGCGATTGAGAGTGAGTTGGCGGTTGAGCTGATTGGTGAGTATTTGACTTCGGAGAGCCCGACGATGCGGCGGTCGGCGATTTATATCCTGTGGAAAGGAGATTTTGGCGATCTTAGTGCCGTCAGTGACAAGCTGGTCGAGCTTTGCGGTCATGAGGCGGAATTTACGCGGGGAATGGCTGCGCTGGTGCTTGGCGAAAAGCGGGTGCCGGATTCTTTTGAAGTTCTCGCGGACATGACGCTGCATGATGATTCGTCGTATGCCCGGCGGTGCGGTGCGTATGCTTTGGGCCAGCTTGGAGACCTGGATGG
>CAYVUI010000128.1:0-11813 GCA_964454745.1 uncultured Pirellulales bacterium
TGGAAGGTCTGAACCAGGCGGGTACGCTGAAGCTGGTCTCATAGCTGCCATCCCAGAATTGTTTCCAGTATTCCGGGATCACCTTGTCTTTATCTTTCCATCGCCACAGGATCCATGGAACGTTTTTCTCCTCGAGAAGATAATATACATCACGTTCCCATCTCGGGCTTGAATCATCCGGTGCATTACCAAAAGCCCCAAACTCACCGCACCATACCGGGACATCCCATTTATCGGAAAAAGTAAAAACAGGCTGGAGCTGCTTTCGCAAGTAATCCATATCAACCATCTGCACCCCTGCAGACCACCCGTCGGCAATCCTGCCCGGATATCGAAGGTCACCGTAATCATCGCGATAATGTGTAAACATTTTCGGTGAATAAAAATGAAAATCATAAATCACATTCGGCCTGTCAACATGGATTGCGTCTATCATGCTCGCAGGTGAACTTGTCTGGACACCCGTAACGGAAAGAATATAAGAAGGCTCAACCTTATGCACTGCATCAACAACTGCTGTGCACAAGTCATTGTAGATATCATAATATTTCGAGGCGACATAAATCTCACTGAACATACAGAAACCCATCAGGTTCTCATAATTGTTATATCGTTCGGCCAGCATACCGTACATATCCATGAGTTGCTTTTTTAGCAAATCAGGCCGTTGGAAATCTTCTTCGATCCCAAGCGCTCTCCAGTGGATCTCAAGGAGGACATAAATACCCTGCTCCTCAAGCCATCGGATTCGCTGTTCAGTGAATTCCAGGTTCTCCCGTGGGACAATACAGCGTTTTTCCAGATCCATAACTCCTTGATTGACAACCTGCCAATAGTCTTTTTCAAAGTTCAATAAAAGACGGACAAAATTGATATTCCAATCTCCAAACCATACAGCTTCCTCCCGTGAATCAAGCCAGGATGACCGAGTATAAATACCCCGCAAACGCACCGGCTTATTTTGGAAATCTACTATGGACTTTCCCACAACTTTCAGACGCCTGCTTTGATTTGCCTGCTCCGAGCTTTCTATGCCGCGACTTTGACCGTAAATGCAATTGTGCAATAAGGCCATACACAAATACACAACCGTTATTGACAATAAACTCTTTTTTTGCCTTACTAACATTTCTATCCTGCAGTCAGACCGGAGTTTCATTTATCGTTAAAAATAAGAACGAATATTGTAAGCATTTTTCTGGGCAACATACGGCTTAAGATCCGTGGGGGAGTCCGGCTGGGTAAATAGAAAGATTGCCTCACCTTCATAAGGCTCATACAGTATCAGCTCTTCTCTTTCATCCCCGCAAATATCCAGCGCAAAGGCTTGTGCTCCAACGGGCCGCCAGCTCGTTCCGCAATGAAGCCGTTTCGCGACATGAACGTCTATCTCGCCCAATTCGGCAACAATATTTCCATATCCATCGACAAGGATGCGATCCTGGGGGATCCATAGGGATTGTTCATCAAGGCATTTCCAATTGACAATTTTGGGAAAATCCGGATAAGAGGGAAAAAGCCGCCTGTGCTCAAAGCTGGCGAGGGTCTTGCCGGTTGCGGCATCAAAAGTATAGAAACTGCCTACATGCCCGGAAACCAGGGCGATCACCTCTTTGCCTGGGTTGTCCCTGATAAAGTCGGCCACCCAGAGCGACTGGCCGTGTTCCACCTGCTCACGGGGCCGGCTCCAGAGAATGTCCCCTGAAAGAGACAAACAGTACAGGGGACCGATTCCGCAGACACTGATAAATATTTCCTTTTCCGGTCCGGAAAGCACCTGCCGGGCTGAAGTGGTATCGGCATGCCATTGAAATTCACGGCCTTTATCCCATAACACCGTTCCATCGCTGTCTGCCAGCATGTAGCCCAAAATAATTTCATCTTGGCCGTCTTCATCAACATCCGAGACCGTCGGGATATGTCCCATTGAATGTTTTGTACCCTGAATATGCCAGATCAAATCCAGCGAAGCATCCAGCGCAAAAGCATGACAGACAACATCGTTGCTTGCTCCATATTTAAGTATGATCGAAGGCTTTTTATCTTTGCCGTGCAGCCAGGCGACCCGGACCACCGGATGACTGCGTGAGGGCTGACGGCTGCCTTTCACCTCAGGCTGGCGTATCGACATATTCACAGGTGATTCAATGCAGACTTTGATCTTTCCGCTCGCTCCGTCAAGGAGATAAAGTTTAGGCCTGCCTTCTTCCCAAAGCTCGCTTAGAACTTCACTTCTGCCATCCTGGTCAATATCAAAAACAACTGCTATGCCCCGCAGAGCGGGAGTCGTTCCGGGTTTTCCGACATCCGCCTTGCCGGATTTAGTATGTTCTTTAAGACTCGTATCTCCAAACTCCCACAGTAGCTTTCCTTCACTATCAATGGCCATCAATCGCCCGGGAACAGTATAACTGCCTGCATTCTTATATAATAAAAAATCAATTTTATCATCATTGTTCAAATCCCCCGGACAGACATAGCTGCCTGCAAAGGGAGTGATATCTATTTCCCTGACTAACTTCATCCCTGCCGTAGTTCCTAAATAATCAGGCTCATTACGCGGAACCGTTCGTTTCATTCTTTTCCATTGGTCATAGCTTGTGCCTTCTGGAAGAGCTCCCGAAATTGTTTTTAACCAGTTCTTGACATCCGTATCGCTTAAAGCCATGCCATGAAACCAAGAACCGCCAATTATGCCCTCAAATCTTGGCCCAATCTTCACTTTGGAATGCCCATTGAAACACTTTTTGGGAACACCTTCGATCAATTGCCCTTCTTTTGTTCCGTTTATAAAAACAGTCATTTTTCTGCCCGGATCAAATACCGCGCATACAATCAGGGGCTGCTCATATGGGATCTTATTCTTTGTTACAACTTCAGCAACGTTACCATCATAAAGACCGTCCGGACTTATACGAAAATATATATTTCTCTCAGGTGTAATGCCCAGTTCATAACTTGCCTGCCCTTCCATATAGCCCCACCTGGAGATCAGGGCTGAATTCATCGGCCATTGCTTTGCCAACTGGAAAACCACAGTAAGCGTCATGGGGCCGGTCAAACGCAGACATTCATTTTTGCCCAGGCCAAGGTCGACATAACCTTCCATATACTTATTCAGCTTCAAGGCATAGTGTTCTTTAAAGAATGCCAGGTAAGGGGCATTCCTGCCTGTCGGTGGATTGTTGGGTTCCCAGGTATAGGCGGCAAAACAATCAGAAGATTCAAACATTGTACCTGTTGGCTTTGCCTGACCCGAGCAAAAAGGGACAATCCCCGTAACCAACAGAGTAAGGAGAAATATGAAGCGAAAATACCAACACATATTTATCTTTACTGCATAAATGATACACCTCCAGGTCCAGAATCAATATTAATAAGCATTACAATACCAGTAACCATATGAACGATAAGGACCAGGTTTGGACCTTGGATACTTGGAGAGTTCTTGCATGTTAAACCAGTGAACCGATCCATCCAGATATAAGGCATTGCCACCTTCAACTTTTATGACATCGGGTTCCGGAGCTTCATTATCAAAATAGACCCTTTCATAGCCTCCCTTTCTGTGGGGAGCTTCCAGCCAATACCAGTTCCCTGAAGCCTGCTCGATCAGGTCAACCATTAATGCCAGGCCCCCGGGGTAACTGGAGTTCAAGGGAGATACCCATTGTTCTGCGTCCGGGCGCATGAATTCCCACTCCCAGTCGCTCAGGTCGCGGCCACCAAGGTAGTAATACCCCAGCCACATACCTGCTCCATTGTCAAATGTGGAAGGGAAGGGCTCCCATTTATAGACACGATTCAGATCCGGATAATTAAAGACGGCTTCCGTAAGATCCTGCTCTTTAAACAATGTAAATTCCGGGCAGACAAATGTGTTCTGTGTCTCCGGCAAACAGGCCTCAAGGGATCTATAACTTTGCCGAGGAATGTACTGGCAGGTATAACCATTTGATTCCGGCAGCTTTCCCTTGTCGTCAGAGCTTGCATATGTAAGAATGGCAATCCCGTTCTGGTGCAGGTGATTTCCGCAAACAATCCTCCGTGCAATTTTCCGGACCTTAACGAGAGGCCCCATGAGCATAGCCATCAACAGGGCGATGATTGCAATGACTACCAAAAGTTCTATAAGCGTAAATGCTTTTCTGTAAAGCTTCATTTCGGCATACCTTTACCTTTAGAGCCAAATTTCATATCTTTCATGGAACAATTTCTTCAAGCCAATCCAGCCCCAGCCATTGGATATCTATTTCATCAACCCTGCAGTCGCCGTTGACATCACCTGCCGGCTTGCCGGGGCACGGAACGGGCTCAGTTCCCGTCCAGTTATCTTGTAACCAATCGGAAGCAATGATTGAATAATCCACGAAATCTACATTTTTACTGACATCCAGATCCGACCATAAGGGCACCTCGTAATAAAAACGGACTTCACGAAGTTTATATCCCCACGTGGTTGACCCGTAATTACTCAGTACGATTATTTTTACATACTTCGCTTGGGCCCCGCCGAAGTCAATTACCGTATCTTTCTGTCCCTCAGGATCGCCATGCGGCAAAGTATAAGTTCCCAGAGTTGTATAGCTGATATCATCAACGGAATATTCGACGCGAATATCCTTAACTGCAATGTTGTACTCATGATCGCCGGCAGTGTTGTCAGCCCCGTCATGGTTCCATATCCACATCTCATTGAGCTCATATTCTCGATCGAAAGTTATTTTCAAATCCGGATCGGGATCGGGGCTGGGCAAATCTTTGATCCTGTAATACCAGCCGTTTGAATATTCAAAGCTGTAATGATGATCATAATTCAGACCGCTCCAATTGGCAGCGTTATATCCTTCTGATCCGTTGTTACCCGGCGAACCCTCTGCGTTGATAATACCGATGACGACAGGATTAAAACGCTGTCTCGCCTTCGTAGCAAAGCTCCAAACATCCCCTTGGGCAACCGATTCGACATCAATACTGTCTACCCGCCATTGATAAGTGGTATAGTTATCCAAAGGTCTTTCAAACATATAACTCGAAACATCAGTCGCGAGATTATCGGCAATTTTTTCAAGCGAACCTGCCGGGCCGAACCACAGGTCCTGCCCTGTTACCGCGCTGGTGCCGGGCTTCCAGCTAAGCTCGGTAAAGATATCAACCTCTGAATTCACCGCCGGGACCGGGTCAAATGCATTGGCCGAGGAATATGCCCCGTCCGCGTAAAACCTGACTTCACAGAGCCTGTAACTCGGTGAACCATAATTTCCAACACCGGAACCGCCTACAGCTTTGATCCTTACATAACGTGCAGGAATACCAAAGGAAATTTCAGTATCATGTGTCCCATCGGGGTTTCCCTGCGGGAGAACAAAAGTCGAGTCAAGACCATTGGTCAGCGTAGAATAATTGACACCGTCTGTCGAATAACGGATTTCAATGGTCTTCCATGCCATAGGAGAGCTGCCCATGCCCGAAGGATAATTCCACACCCACATCTCATTGAGATCATATATTTTATCAAATTCAATATACAGTTCCGGTTCGGATATCCCGACATCGGCTGGATTTGCACAGTACCACATGGTACTGTCATACAGAACATTGCGCAGATCACCGTTCATTCCGCTTCCATTGGCCGCAAGGTATCCTTTTGAGCCCCCCGAGGTCTTGATGCCGAACGCGTAAACCACACCTTCCCCGCCGGGATTGTATGAAATGTACGGCCGGGTTACAAAAGTCCACAACTGGCCGGTTTCAGTTCCCCCGCCGTTTGCGGCATCCACCCGCCAGTAATACTGGGTGTTGCTTGTAATGGTAATCCCGCCCGGTATGCTTATGCTGTCCTGACAGGGAGGGATATTGTCCCCGATCAGCGTCATACTCCCCGGATGGGTGCCGAACCATACATCCTGACCTGTGATCGCATTTTTTCCGGGGATCCAGCTCAACATCTCTAAATCCGTATTCACTGAACTGTCATGGTTTACGGGATTCGGTTCACATGCTTTGAAGCCTTCATGGCGAAACTGGACCTCTCTGAGAATATATCTACCATATGAGGAACCTTCATAGTTTCCGATTCCCGGCCCTCCCACAGCGGTAATCTTGACATACTTTGCCGGAACCAACCCGAAATTTACGATATCGTTTTTGGTTCCAAGCTTATTGCCGTAATCAAAGTAGAAATATTCCTCCGAGCCGTCCTGCAAAACTGTATAGCTTATGCCATCGATTGAATACTCTATTTTTACCTTTTGAAGTGCATATCCCAGTTCATAATTCCATACCAGCATCTCGGTCAAATTATAAATATCGTCAAATTCGAACAGGATATGAGGCTCTTCATACGCCATGTTGTAAGCATAATAATAATTTCCCGGAACCGTTGCGCCCCCGCCTATTGAGCCGACATGGGCCTCCGCCCCGATCATCCCGCTGCGGTCTACGCAATACTGGGCATCTCTTGCCTGGGGCGGGAAGGGATCCACTGCGCGGCCCAGAATACCATTTGCATCAGCGATGGAGTTACCCCAGCTTAATCTTCGTTCAATATCCCGGGTTCTGACCCAAGTCATTTTCGAAAAATTTGGCAAGTTGGCATCTACAACTTCCGCGTAAACTTCTTTTTGACATGGACTGGAGGTAACTATTTTATTCGTGCCGATCAGCCCCCACATATGACCTTCCACATCTCCCCCAAGTGATATTTGACCGCCCGTAATATCTACCTGAACGCCGTCGGCTACCCTGAGAACGCCGTCCGTTATATGGACAGTTCCGTCTGCAACATGCAGCCCCCCGGAATCAATAAACAATTTTGCAGCCTGGGCATCCGACTGAATTGTAATAGGAAGATTGGTATTACCGACAATGTTCACAATTGAATTACTGTCCGGTATATCCGAAAAGCCGAATTCATTCTCCCAGTTATCCGGATCATGCCAGTTGTCATCAAAAGAACCTGTCCAGGAGCAAAAAGCAGTCGGCATAGGGTCTAATGTGTACTCTATAAATGGCGCCTCACTTCCATCACCATAATTTTCTTTTGTAGAGAAAAATCTCTCAGCCGTCACCCGGTCCGAGGCAATAATAAATGTCACAAGGTTGTCCGGGCCGCGGTTATTAAGAAAATCTATGAGTGGCTTGCCGCCAGTATGCTCCATCGTCACGGTTTCAGAGGGGTCCGATGTAGAGTAATGCACTCTGCCAAGATACGTAAGTAACGGGTTCCATGTGATGGGATTGGTGATGACCGGGGCATTATTATATTTCAGGGTCAACTCATCCCAGTCATCTGACCCATCGAGCAAACCGAAGATCGCAAAGCTGTAATTGTAACTTGGAAAAGGTGAATAGCCGGGATTGGTAAACAGTACAAAATTAGCATCCGTTACCATACTGGTTCCTATACTCGACAGGTCGAGTTGAATATACGGCACATAATCTTTCGAAATTAAAAGGCTTTCTTCATCCCCATAGCTGCCTCCCTGGTTATAATAACGCAGGTATGTATCCCCCCCCTGTCCATCCGCGGTCGAAATCACTCCAGCAGTTAATATTGAACTCGACAAAATAATACAATTGATAATAACCAACATTCTAATAAAATGATTTACATATGCCGTCATGACGCCTCCAGCCTTATAGTAAAAACATCTGGTAATCATTTACGAATAATCAGTTTTTCAATTCATCCGGCTTTTGCAGTCGAACCTCGTACCACAAGTTCGCATTGAACCTTCAGGCGAGTAGGAAGCTGCCCTTGTATTTTTCCCGAGGAGCGGTCAAGAAGAAGCCTGGCCGCAGAACGCCCGGTTTGAAATCCATCCTGCCTTACCGTAGTAAGGCCCGGACACATCCATTGGGCAAATTCAAGGTCTGCACAACCTACAACGGATATATCCTCAGGCACACGTATCCCCTTTTCCTGTAAGGTTGAATACAATAGTTTCGCTACCCTGTCACTGCAGGCAAAAATTGCGGTTACATCCGGATTCTCAGACAATAAACGCAAGGTCAGCCCTGGAACATCCTCATCATTTTCTGTCGCTAACGTCACACATTTGCCCCCCGCCCGGGCTATCGCCTCCTCGAAATAAGTCTTTCGCAGCTGGGCCCACTTGTACGACTGGTCCCAGGCAAGGTGAGCAGTATTTTTATGACCCAGTTCAGTCAAATGGGCACAGACCAGGGAGGCCACCTGTTCTTCATTGGTCTCAACAGAATCGGCAAACGGAAGTTCATGGTCAATCGTTATCACCGGCAAATTATGGGCCTCGAGCTCTTGTACAAGGGCCTCATTATAAAGAGGGGCAAGGTGTGCCCATAATATTATACCGTCAACCCTGCGGTCGATCAGCTTATGAAGCTGACTGAGAAGTATAGTATTATAAGAATCATTATCACTGGCGTAATGACACCATGCATTGATAAAAACATGGTTTGCTGATGACAATTCGTCGTGTATGCCGTGCAGGACCTGTGTCCAGTATGAGTCATAAGGAGGCACCATCACTCCCATTGTATGTGTTTTGCCAGTTTGAATGCCCTGCACAAGCATATTCGGCCGATAACGCAAACGCTTTGCCGCTTGAAGCACCTTGCTTCGAGTCGCTTCACTGATCTCACCCCGCTCTCGAAGAACTCGTGAAACCGTGGTAATAGAAAGGTTGGTTTCCTGGGCAATTTCCCTCATACTCGTTCTGGCTGGCCTTGCTTTCATTTAAATACTTCTCAACAAAACAATGATAAATTCCCACTGCATGGTGCCTGATTTTCAAAAAACCTTACACCATAAAATTATTAAACACTGCACACAAAGCGTCCTCCGTCCCAGAATCCCCTGACCGGAGGACGCGATAACAATTGCCGGCAGTTCAATCGCTTAGCAAAAGAACCATTCTCTTTTCAGAGTCTTAATCCCTGCGTCTTCTTAATGCAAGGCCGCCCAAACCAAGCAGAAACAGCGTTGCCGGCTCAGGTGTAATCGAGGTATAAAGCACATCATCAACAAGCTCTGTACCAACCACTAAATTGCCTGATGAGCTGAAGATGCGGCTCTCTGCCAGAACATCTGCAACCGACCAGTTGTTGTTGAGTATCAGCATCTTACCGCCCTGGATGTCAACAAAACTCCCTGCGCCGTAGATATCGAGATCTGCGGTCTTGATTAATCCGTTATCCTGGATTGTGCAGTAACCTTCATTCACTCCGCCATCACTCACTCCGACACGGAACATGCTGCTCAGTTCGATGATTCCATCGCCCCAAACATTCACTTCGTAGTCATTGCCGTTCTTCCAGGGTCTGATCTCACCCCCTGTTAAGTAGCCCTCTACGTTAATGGTACCGTACTGCTGGCCCGGATAGCTACTCGAATCATTACCGCTGCCGAAGATCTTTTCCTCAAAACCAACTTTTCCCGTCGGATCAATATGAAGGGTACCATTATAGAAAATAAATCTGTAATAGTAGCCCAAATAATTCGGACTGCCCGGGGTGATCAAATCCCAGCTCTCATGCAAAGGAGAATTGTCCGGCCCCCCGGAATATGGCCCTTTCACATAGATCGTGCTTCCAGCAGAACCGCCTATATGAGCCGTATAGGCAGCAAAACTTGCGGATGCACACACCAACAAACACAACAAAACAAAACAACTTACCTTCTTCATTTTTTCCTCCTTCCAATAAGGAAACCGTTTTTGCGCACCTCAACCGTTGAGGCGACTTTTCAATTTTGGAAAAAAACGTGTACTTCCTCTGTTGCAGTGCCAAAATTGCTTCTATTGACTTATGCAAATATTAACGCAAGTATTAAACCATTACTTATATTAACATGATTAAGGGCATTGTCAAGATTATTCACCATAATTTATTTTTTTTATACAATTCCCAGCTTTCGTAAGTGATAATAGTAATGAATACTAATACTTTCTCAAAAATGAGAAATTGCTTATACTAACGGAGAAGTGTCAACTTCCTCATCTCACATCTTATGCCGCCCTCCCATAGTATTTCAGAAGCCCGCCGAGACGCTCCCTGCAGACAATTTCCCCCCTCTCTCTGCGGTGGAGGCTTGATGATCTCGTTGTCCAGCCCCTAACATGGACGATTGTTATCGGGAATCATTTTTTTTATTCATTGACTCTTAGGTCAAGTTACAATAGAATACGCAAAGCATTGCGGAATGCTTTGCAGTATATGTATATTAAAATAGGAGTTTTTTGATGGATAGACGTGGATTTTTGAAAACCGCAGGCTGTTTTGCCCTGGGCGGTATATTGAGCGCTCAACTTGAGGCCAAAACGGTAGGCAAGACCTACAAAGAGCGGTCAAAAAACGTGATTTTGATCCTGGTTGACGACACGGGAGCTCTGGATTATGGCTGTTACGGTAGTAAAAATCACAAAACCCCCAATATTGACGCATTGGCCACAAATGGAACCCTGTTTAAGACCTGCTTTGGGGCTCCGATCTGCTCGCCTGCCCGGGCCGAGATCATGACCGGCAGGTATGCCCACAGGACTAAATGGTACCATAATGCAATGAGGTATTTTGGCAACGAGCCGATGGGGCATTTAGGCAATAACCATGTGCTGTTTTCAGATGCTGTCAAGCGGTATGGTTATGCGACAGCAATGGTCGGAAAATGGCAGCTTGACGGGAATTATCCGAGCTTGGCCTTTGATTTCAGATTTGATGAATACTGCCTGCATCACGAGTGGATCCATACTCTGCCTAAAGAATTTGAATTCAATGGACCTGTTGCGGATGAAAAATATATGTTCCCAGGGCAGTTGCCGGGCTTCTGGCATCCGTGCATCATGCAAAACGCCCAGCTGCTCGAGACGGGTCCGGATGATTTTGGTCCGGATATTTACACCGATTACCTTTTGGATTTCATCGAAAGAAAAAAAGACAAGAGATTCCTTGGCTATTTTGCCATGCACCTGGCTCACATGGAGAGCGATTACGCAGGAGATGGTGAGTACTGCTATGTGCCGGTTCCCGAACTGGATGAAAATGGCAAAAAGACCGGAAAAAAGACTCCCAAAGGTTTTAAATATAACGTTGAGTATGTGGACCACCTTGTAGGAAGAATCGTTAAAAAACTTGAAGAACTGGACCTGGCGGAAGATACCGTCATCATGTTCTGCGGTGATAATGGCAGTGCCGGCAAAGCAACCGCCACCGAGCTGGGGGTTCGCGTGCCGATGATCGTAAGCTGCCCGGGAACGGTGAAAAAGGGTATTGTCAGCGACGAAGTGGTTGATTTCAGCGATGTATTGCCCACGATCGTGGATTTTGCGGATGCCAAACTGCCGCCCGATTATGAAGTTGACGGCACCAGCTTCGCGCCTTTGCTTAAGGGAAAGAAAAATGCACCGACTCGGGACTGGATTGCCGCCTACTACGGCCCGCAGAGGATTGTAAGGGATAAACGGTGGCTTAGAGAGGGGGACGGCACATTCTTTGATTGCGGGGATAGCCGGGATGGAACGAGGTACAAAAATGTAACTGACTCCAATGATCCTGATGTGCTCGACGCAAAGGCGAAATTTGACAGGATTTTAAAGCAGGAAGTGCCGGAATGCGATGATCCGTTTTTGATCCAGAGATATCATGATTTATGGGAAGTGAAATTCAAAAAGAACGCGAAAAGATATCGCCAGGGCAGGGAGAAAAACAAATGAGAGAGATTATTCTGATTTTCATCACCCTGGCCCTGCTGATCAGCGGCTGTAATTCAGATCGCAGTTTTTATGTAGGGCTTGCTGAATAATTTGGAAGTTCTTTTTTTACAATGGGATGGGGTT
>CAYVUI010000129.1:0-11756 GCA_964454745.1 uncultured Pirellulales bacterium
AACCAACCCCATCCCATTGTAAAAAAAGAACTTCCAAATTATTCAGCAAGCCCTAGATTAGAACTTGTTTCATACACGTTGAGATTGGAAAATTTGAGCTTCCTTCTCACTGCCTATGGGTTTAGATTGTGCAGGTAGATCTGCTCGATCATCTCTTCCGGGGTTACCACGCGGATATCCGGATCCAACTGGCTGACGAGGTACGCGACATCGTCCATGACATAACTCCAGGCGTGGATGATCACGAAGGAATAGCCGCTCTCGGAATAGGGATTGGTCGGCATCGCGTTAAGCGTCGCAGCGAGCTGATCGGGCGTTCGGCTGATGCCTTCGTACTGTGAACCATCCCACAGGGTAAAGCGGCAGGTCACCATCGGCTTGCCGTCGAACCAAAGGATGTTGCCGTTGTACCTGGCATAATCTCCCCAGACATCCACGTAATACAGCCCGCGGATCGCATCAAAACGGGTGTACTGATGCGCGATATCATAGTAACTCGATGCCGAAAGATTCATCCCGTGATCGCGGTGCCAACTGTCGAGAATCGTCACAACCGGCATATCCGCCCTTTCGGCATAGCGGGCAACCTGCGTGGTATACTTGTCAAGGTCCCCGAAATCGGACGGATAAGAATACCCCATCCCGGAACCGTAGGCGGTAAAGTTGTCCATGTCGGTCATATTATCGTAATACCATTTCAGGACATGGGGGCCCAGTTTTACCATTTCCAGCGGCATGCCCCAGCCCATCGCGAAGCTGCCGCGATGTGAACTGCCGAAGTAGCGTGAATCAGTAGCATTCTGGGCGTAATTAAACTGCCAGCGAGTATTATCGCCGTCGCTCATGTGCAGGACTACATAATGGACATTATCTTCCGGTGTATAGGTTTTGTTGCGGATTTTCTGCTCGAACTTGATCTTGGGGACATAAGCGGACATGGCGGTATGGACGGAAAAATTCCAGGCCAGGGTCGATACAGCAGCATACAGGCTTTTCTCGGAATGATACTTTATGGTGTGCAGTTCTCCCGGGGCACTGGGGTCGTCCCAGCCGAATGCCGGGCTGTTATCGATGATTGAATCGTAAGCAATATTTGTAAACGAGGCGTTGTCGTTCCAGGTCACAAACGCGTTTACCGCGGGGGCGAAATCGCGGAAAGGAACACGTTCATTATTGTGAACACAAATCGCATGATCAATAAAGAGGTGACGGTAATTGTTATAGACCCACTGGTCGTCTTTGCCGCGGGTGTCAAACAATTTCGGGAGCGCATAAGACTGGGCCTTGCTTTCGAGGCTTACATCGACAGCGATTGCATTGAATGGACCCGCAAGGGAAGTCGCGGCTGTGATCGAATCCTTGTCGTTGTAATCATAAAGAATGTAGCCGTCCAGCCGGGTAAACCAATTACTAAGACAGTAATCCAGAACCGGGGCGGAACCGCGTATATTATCCACGAGCGTATAAGCTACGCCGTATTTCTGGTTCATGTCATACAACCAGCCCATGGTGTCAATGCCGCGGTCAATGTAGATCACAGGCCGTTCTTTGGCAAGGATGCCCTGGAGGGTCTGAAGCAGGATGGCTTCCCGGTTGGTCCCTTTGGGAATTGCAAGAAGATGCTGGGGGGGCTTTAGCCCGAAATCCAGGCCGTAATCCGTTGTGGAAAAACTCCAGGTCTCGCCATGGGATACCCCGTCCGTACCGATCTCATCCACACGCCAGTAATACGTCGTATCCGCAGTGAGCGTGCCCGGATCATAGTTGGCAGAATCCTGGTTATTCGAGGCTCGCTGTCCGAAGTTTTTGGCTGTAACCGCAAAATCTCTGATGTTCACTGTGCCGTTATCATCGACATCAGCGGGTGTATTTGCAGGCACACTTTGCAGCCATGAGGATGCGATTTCCATGATATCCAGGATATCTACGATACGGTTTTGGTTTGCATCTCCCTCGGGCAGGACGACAAATCCGTTTTCGACTTCGCTCTTGTTTGCACTGAAATAAACGTCATGACTAATCGTTCCCGCGCCGGGCGTCCAGGAGAGAGTTATCGCCGTTTCATCCACCCGCTCTGCAAAATCCTGCGGGGTGGGATCCGTTGCATGGCTAAGGCCGGGGGCTGTAATATATGTCTTGTTTTCAGCGGTGACATACCGAATGACGGCATCCGTGGTTCGCCCATGTGCCATAATCATCGGCTGGCCGTCGGTTGCCATAACTGAAGCGACACTGGTCTGATCGCCATTGATTACGATCACGCCGTTGTCCCGCAGATCGATTGATCCAAAGCCGGCTGGCCATGTAGGATTAGTCTCAATCGCGGTGCGGATTTCGATCCTGCCGTTTTCACGAACGACAATGCTGCTCATATAGGCATGAGTACCGCCGGCTCCCGCAACGCTTAATGTATTGACATCCAGCAGCCCGTTACCCGACACATCCACCTTGCCGTTTGCATTCCATCGCTCGGCAACATCGCCGTGCCACGGGGTGCCCGCGCTGAAACGATTGGCATGCACTTCTCCGCCGGAAATATTCAGCTCACCATAGCCCTTACCGCCTACTTCAAAAAAACTGCCGTTATTGTAATACCGGGCATTGTCCGAAATATTGAGATATCCCTTGGACATCCAGGAGGCGTTTCCCAGGAACGTCCAGTCCCCAATGGTCACGGTCGCATTTTCAGTAAGGTTTAACGTTCCGATCCCCTCCTGGCCAAAATCAGAAGCATGACCGATCGAAATCCGCCGGTTCTGAACCGTCATCGAAGCATTGCCGGAGACATTGACCGTCCCCTTGCATAGCTGGCCGATATAGAAAAAGTCCGCATTTTCCGTCCCCGTCAGGGTCCAGGAGGCATTGTCCGTCAGGTTCAATATCGCTTCAACCGCACTGTAAGGCGGGTTAGTACCATTTCCGACATAGCACCTCGTCATTGTGGCAGTAGAATCACCCGAAACATTCACAACACCCGAACTCTGGGTTCCGATCTGTGCGGCGGTTGCGTGCAGTATGGTCAAATCTGCATTCACAATGTTAAAAACAGGAGGATTATCCGGAGTTGAGGTGTCCAGATATCCGATATACATGGAATCTACGGTCATCGCTGCAGAATCAAGAGTTACCTCACCCGTTTTCATCAGTAACTGGGGAGTTTCAGCATTGGAAAGGATCTGGCACGCCCCCAGCGACGGATTGAGGAAATGAGCCTGCTGATTGTTAATCATATCCGGAACCAGCTCTGCGTCCCAGTTATCGGGGTTATGCCACAGGCTGTCAACGGCACTTGCGTCCGTCCATACAGCAGCGTTCAAAGAGACCGCCAGGGTCCATAAAACAAGATATGCAATCAGAAAATCATGTTTTGCTCTCAATTGCCGGTCTCCAAATCGATTCTCTATAAAAAAAGCGGCGGCATTTTAGTATGTCGTCACATCCAAGGACCACATTCTTTATTTGTTACATATGTTAACATATATAGTTCATATTTTCAAGATATTTCAGGCACATGATTCAATCCGGGAAATTTAGGATGTTTTGTGAAATCTTTTTAACAAAACAGGGATTTCTTTATCCGGATCGCTTTGAAATGCCTTGCTCAAGCAATCCGGAACGGATAATATAACTGAATAAAATGAGTCTAATAATCCTTTCCTGCCGAAAGGCGGCACTTGGCGGCATAAGCAAAAACGGATAAGGAACGAAACTGATGTCCACGCAACGCCCAAACATTGTATTCGTGCTGACCGATGACCAGGGATACGGCGACCTCGGCTGCCATGGCAATCCGGTCATCCGTACTCCCAACCTCGACCGTTTCCACTCCGAGAGCTTCCGCTTTACCGATTACCACGTCGGGCCGACCTGCGCCCCTACCCGGGCAGGGCTCTTTACCGGTCATTATGCCAACAGCACCGGTGTCTGGCATACCATTGGAGGCCGTTCGCTGCTTCGACGGGAGGAATGGACCCTGGCTTCGGCCCTCGCGGAAAATGGATATCGCACCGGTCTGTTCGGCAAGTGGCACCTTGGCGATGCCTGTCCGTATCGGCCTCAGGACCGCGGTTTTGAGAAGGTCGTCACCCACGGCGGAGGCGGTATCAGCCAGGTCTGGGATTACTGGGGCAATGACTACTTTGACGATACCTATCTCGAGGACGGCCGGCCTGTTCAATTTGAGGGCTACTGCACGGATGTCTGGTTTGACCAGGCCCTGAAATTTATTGAGCACAACAAGGAGGCCCCCTTCTTTTGCTGCATCACACCCAACGCCCCGCACTGGCCCTACAATGTGCCCGACCGGTACAAAGAGCTTTACCGAAATGCCGATCTGCCGGAAGACCGAAGAGCTTTTTACGGTATGATTACCAACATTGACGAAAATTTTGCCAGGCTTCGCCGAAAACTTTGCGACCTGAAAATCGAGGACAATACGATCCTGATCTTCATGACCGACAACGGCACAAGCTGCGGGGCCACTTTTGATGACGACCAGTTCCTCATCGAAGGGTATAACGCCCAAATGCGCGGCATGAAGAATTCGGAATATGACGGCGGGCATCGTACGCCGTTTTTCCTCCACTGGCCCGACGCAGGCTTTAAAAATGGAAGGGATATCGACCCGGTCACCGCAAATGTGGACCTTATGCCAACACTGCTGGACCTTTGCGGCTGCGAAATCCCCGCAGGCAGAACCTTTCACGGGGTGAGTCTAAAGCCCCTGCTCGAAAAGAAGCAAATCGCCGACCGGGCCGTTGTTACCGACTCCCAGCGGCTTACCGTTCCGGTCAAGTGGCGAAAGAGCGCGGTCTTGCGTGATCAATGGCGGCTGATCAACGGCACAGAGCTTTACGACATCCGCATCGATCCGGGTCAGAAAAACGATATCGCCGCGGAGCATGCGGACATTGTCAGCCGGCTTAGACAGGATTACGAACAGTGGTGGGAAATCGTCAGTGAAAAATTTGACCAGGAAATCCCCATTGAAATCGGCAATCCCGCAGAGCCTGAGATCCTGCTGACCTGTCACGACTGGCAAAACGAAGACTGCTCGTGTCCCTGGCACCAGGGGCATATCCGCCAGGCAATGACCGCCAACGGCTACTGGGAGCTGGATATCCAAAAAGCGGGCCGGTATCGCTTTGAGCTTCGCCGCTGGTCCCGTGAGACAGACCTGCCCATTTGCGCAGGCATTGATGGCGATGATATCATTTGGAACAAGCAGCAGATTCTGCCGGATTGCTGGTGGCTGTATACCGATGGAAAACCGATCCAAATTACTAGTGCCTCCATCGAAATCAGCGGAGAGCGGACAGAAACAGCCGTAGACTGCGATGCACATTTTGTGGAATTTAGCCTGGATGTACCGCAGGGTCCAGCGCATTTGAAAACACAATTTGCCAATGATGACGGCTTAGACCTTGGGGCTTATTACATCTATATCCGCCCGGAAGAGTCTGCATGAAAAAGGGCCGGACGCAACCCATCCAGCCCTGAGCTATTACATCTTTTTTTGTTCGCTGTTACTGCCCTACCGTCATGAGCCACGAATCCGCCATGGGATAGAAATCATGCAGGTTTACTGTCCCGTCCCCGTTGGGGTCCGGAACGATATCTGCCGCCAGGGCACCGGGCACATCCATCATCAGCCACTGCTGGGAGAACAGCTCAAAATCACTCGCATCGATGAAGCAATCCGGAACGATATCCGCCCCGAAACCACATGCCGGTTTCGTCAAGGCTTTGATACAAATGTTCGCTCCGCTCGAATAATACTCTTCCAAATCCGTATAGCGGCTGCCGTTATGGCTGGCAAAGCTCTCCTCGGAATTCGAGGTGACCGCTGTGGAGTACCCTGAAATCCACCTCTCCAGCCCGACGGGATAATTATACCCAGGGGTCGTCCACTTGACAGTAACGATAAAATCATCCCCATCGGCAACCGCGACTTCCTGGGGCAGTTCTACCGTGTAGTACCCAGCATTCGGGAAAGTGCCGGAAACCGTACTCATCATCGAAGAGGAAAACTCATAATATGGGTCTCCCCAGTAATCCGTTTTACGCCGCATGGTATCATAGATATTGATTTCGTAAGAAGTATTATCCGCAGTTGTATGAAAGCCAATCGCGATGATCGTGTCGTTCGTATTGGCCACAAATCGGTTTGCACCCCATGCATAATCCTGCCCGTAGCCAAACGTGGATGTGCTGCCCAGTGGATCATGCTGATAGATCTTGTCATAAGTTCCTACATCCACCGTATTAGTAAAAACTACCGGCTCTGCGATGGAGGGATCGGTAATCATGTCGGTATTGGCATAAGAGATCCAGAAGTAGCCGTTATTTGACCCCCAACCTGTACCCCACGAATTTTTAATCAGCCACGCACCTGAAACCGGTGCTCCCGGTACGCTCTTATAGTCATCCCAGCCGATAATGGTGATTCCATGATTCTGCCCCGGCGAACTCGACGGATAATAATACGTACTCGTACCCCAGTCAAAATACGAATCACTGTAATACATATTACTGGCAACGGCTCCATGATTCATGATCGCGTTTTTTACCTCCGTCCCGGAAGATAAGCGTATCTTGGTTGTCACGTACTTTTGGGCCGTCGGTGCCGAAGACAGGCAGGTGTTATTCGTCGTACTGTAAGGATCATCAGCCTCATTAACGGGTCCGTCTCCGCGCGTCAGGTAGGCTGTGCTCATATCACTGTTGCCGCCCTGGTTACAGGGATGCCGGTCAAAACCGTGACAATTCTTGAGATTGTTTTCCGAGAAATCCCACAACTGCCCCTCGTCTTTGAGCAGACCGCTTTCCACTGACGCCATTGTGGCAAACGCCCAGCAGGTTCCACAGTTCAACTGATTCTTGACCGGGGAAACCAGGCCGTAATCACGGAGATCAAAAGCGGCCGGCAAAGATTCCATGTCATACATCGCATCCCCGGCAGGCTCATCTTTCAAATGGGACCAATCGATTGGTGAGGGGATATAACCCAGTACCCTCTCCTGTGTTTCCGCCGGCATATCTGCGGGCGCCGCTTGTCTTTGCTGCCATGCCTCAAAAGCGGGGTTCACCATGCTTTGCTGGGCTTGCGGTTGTGCGGAATCACCGTATAAAGGCACTGTTAAAAGAAAAATCACAAAAAAAAGTGAAATTGCAAAAAAAGAAGACTTATAGCTACCACATTGTACAAAATTCATCCTTCGACCTCCTTATATTTATTTTATCCATTCAACGAAAACAATCCTTTGCCTTAAAACCCTAAAATGTTAACAAAGTTTGTCCCCAAACAACCATTAAAAATTATACTTTCCTCCCATCAAGCTGTCAAGATAATTTTAACGCAACTTCCATTAAATCCGCTTTTACAGCCATAATTCCTACAAATCGAATGGTTAAAATCTCACTTTTTAACAGCAAATGGAAACTGGCTCTTGTCTTAATACGCCGCCTATGATAAATTAAGTAATGACTTTTGCATTGTAATGGTAATTAAATCAATATGAACTTCATTAACATGATTTAGGAATATCACAATGGATCATTTCAGTCGTAACGGCATCACACGCAGGAACTTCCTCAAATCCAGCACTGCCTTTTTGAGTCTGCTTTCCGGCAGTTCTCTTTTGGCCATGGCCAAACCGGTCCAGTCAAAACGGCCGAACATTTTTGTCATTACTGCCGATGATATGAGCTTTGAGACGCCGGGCTGTTACGGCAATACCACCCCGGATATCACCCCCAATATCGACAACCTGTCCGATCGGGGGCTGCAGTTGATGAACGGATTTGTGACCGTTGCGATTTGTCAGCCGTGCCGCTCATCCTGGATAACCGGAAGGCTGCCCCAGCATAATGGAACGATTGGATTTAATCCGATCGCCCCGGGCGTGCCGCGCCTGGGTAAGGTAATGAGAGAAGCGGGGTATTATACCGGGCTGGTGCTCAAGGTGGAACATTTCGCCCCGGCAACTTCGGAGGATTGGGATTATATTAACAATGACCTTAAATATCATGGTAGAGATCCGCAGGCCTTTGGCCCGATGCTGGAGGAATTTTTCGAAAAAGCGGAGGCTTCCGGCAAGCCGTTCTTTTTGATTGTAAACATTACCGATCCGCATCGGCCTTATGCCGGCAGTGAATTTGAAAAACGCGCAACAAAAGGCAATGTCCCCCCTGCCCCTTCACGGTGGTATAAGGATGAGGATGTCCAGATGCCGGGATTTCTGCCGGACACACCGGGGATGCGGGCCGAGGTGAAAGATTATTACAATTCCGCCAAGCGATGCGATGATTCCGTTGGCGTGTTAATGAAAACTTTCGACCGCAGCCCTTACAAGGATGATTCGATCGTCATGTACCTGTCGGACCACGGGGCACCGCTTCCATTTGCGAAATCAGGCGTGTACCGTCAATCCATTCAGACACCATGGATCATCATCTGGCCGGGCGTGACCAAGCCGGGAAGCAAAGACAGTGAGCATTTTGTCAACGGCTTTGATTTTATGCCGACCATTCTTGATATGGCACAAGTGGCCCCGCCAGAGTATATGGACGGCAAGTCCTTTGTCCCGGCACTGAAGGGTGAAAAGGTTGAGGGTTTTGATACCGGCTACGGGATTTTCATCCGCGGACACTGCAATACCTACAATCAGCGGTCGATTATCGATAAGAAATGGACCTACATTTACAACGAATGGGTGCACTGGTCTTACGGAGACCTTGATTACATCGGCGACAACATGATCCCGGCACTGTACCCCGCAGCGGAAACGGATGAAAAGGTCGCCCAGCGGGTCGAGTTCTACCTCAACCGGGCACCGGAGGAGCTGTACGACAATGAGAAGGACCCCTGGAGTCTGGTCAACCTTGCCAGTGTACCAGAGTACTACGAACAGGTGAAAATCATGCGGCAGAAAATGCTCAAGAGGCTGACGGACACGACAGATCCAACGCGAAATTCATTTAATATCTTTATCACAAGAAACACAAAACGCAAACCGGTTAACGGGCGAAACCTGATCAAAAACGGCGACTTTGAGAATGGTTCTGCCGGCTGGCACGGCAGCGGTGAGGGTATGGAGGTCATTCGGGATGAAAAGACGGGCAATGCTTACGCCCGGATTGTTGATCTTTCCAGTGTGAATCATGAGAACGGCTCCTGGACCAGTGATAAGGCCGAAATCAGGCCTGGTGCGTTTTATACCGCCCGGCTGAGAGTCAACGTAAACTGTGCGGATAATGCCATGGCGTTTTTGCGATTCTTTGATGCAAATGGAAAATTCCTCGGCCAGGGACGGTCAGATCTTCCGATGCGATGCTTTGCACCGCGCATGGTGGAAATTGCTCCTTTCCAGGCACCGGCAAATGCGAGAAAGATGGATATCATGGCCGGTACCAGCGGTAAGGGCAGCGGAGTTTTCTGGATCGATGACGTGGAAGTCCTGGAGGTAGAATAAATCCCCGGGATCGAACGGGTAACATAGACTTCTACGAATATCATATTTTGCGAAAATGGATTAAAGCCTGTCGTACCAGTTACGTTTCAGGAAGATACTGGTCGCAATCATGACAACGACAGTAGCCGCCATCGCTTTGAATTCCCTGATGATCAGGTAGATCGGGATCAGCGTAAAGGTAAGCTGCCAGATGATACCCACTGCGACATTGATCATATCCCGGCCGAAACTGGTATTGGGCTTGAATTCCGGCGACTGTGCCATAACTTTTGCCCGCACCGGCCCCCAAAGGCCCCATGGGCGTACACTCGTGTAAAACGATATGAGTGTTTCATCGTCCTCGGGTTTGGTTACGAGGCTGGCAATAATCGATGCGGCGAAGCTCAAGATAAGTAATATCGGAAAACTGTTTAATGCTGATACATCAGGCAAAATCTTTGGAACAATCAGCGAGGCCAAAATCCCGGTGATCATCCCGTAGAAATAGCCGAATCCGTTAAGCCGCCACCAGTACCATTTGAGGATATTCGGGGCCATATATCCCCCATACAGGCCCGCAACGATCCAGCCGAGCACCGCATTGATCGAGCTGGTCATGAACCCGAATGAAATCCCGACGATTACGATCACAATTGAACACAAATAACTCATCCAGACGTACTTTTTCTCGGAAGCGTTTTTATTGATGTACCTTTTATAGATGTCATTGACAAGATAAGCAGCCCCGGCGTTTACGGTAGAATCAAACGTGCTCATAAACGCCGCCAGCAGACCGGCAATCATTAAACCTACCAAGCCTGTAGGGATGAAATTGCGGATCACAAAGGGCAGAATCTGCTCGAAATCGACGTCCGCTCCCATGGCATGAAGATCGGGGCTGAAAAAGACCAGTGCCAGGACTGAAACCCCGGCGATCAATAAGTACCTTGGCAAAAAGAGGATAAGCGATACCGAGCCGCTCATCAGTGCCGATTCTTTTGGATTTTTTGCCGCGAGTACCCGCTGCATGTCGTAATTGGGCGCAGGGCCGGCCATGCTGGCCAGCACGCCTTTAAACAATACCATCATCAGGAAAATGGTAAACATGGACCATCCGTCCTCGCTGATGCGGACGTTGACCTGGTCGATTAGTCCCGTCCAGTCCATATCCAGCCGCCAGCCGAACCAGATGCTCTTCCAACCGTCGGGAACCACTGCGGCGATGGACTGGGCATCGGTTTTGGTCATCGCGATTACGGCAATAAATACGGAGACCACCGAGAGCAGGACAAACTGAATCAGGTCTGTCAGCACAACCGAGTACATCCCACCAAGGATCACGTAAACCGTTGTGATACCCATAAACACGAGGGCGTAAACATTGGGGGAAACATCCCACGGGAAAAAGACCGCTGCGAATTTACCAATCCCCTGAAAAGCGTAGCTCAAAAACCCGATTACGCTGACCAAGGCAAAGATCACAACGCTGATGTGCGACAACTCCGCCCCAAGGTCATTGCCAAACCGGGTGCGGATCCACTGGGCACCGGTCAGGACATTGGACCGCCGCAGCCAGATCGCGAGATAGATCATCAGGAAGACCTGGTTGAACGTCGGCCACAGCCACGGGATAAAAACACTCTTAACTCCATACACAAAAAGCAGATACACCAGCCACATCGTACCGGTGATGTCAAACATGCCCGAGGCGTTGGAGATACCCAGCAGATACCACGGCAGAGTTTTTCCACCGAGGAAGTAGGAATCCAGGTTCTGCGAAGCCTTGCGGGAGATCCACACACCGGTCAGGACCGTGCCGATCAGGTAGGCAACAACAATCGAAATATCAACAGGATGTATATTCATTTTCTCCCCTTGCTGTGGTTACCTTGGTTTATGATACCACTGGCGTACGACTTCCTCTGCGGGCTTACCGTACACGCTAAAGCCGGTATGGCTTTGGGCCTCTTCAACCGAGTAGAGATTCGGCAGCCATGCCCACCATGCAAAGCCGAAAAACCAGGGTTCATCCCAGAAGGTCTCAAATGTCGCCTGGTAGAACCGTTTCTGTTCCTGGGCGTCATACTCCGCATTGGGATCATGGTGTGTCCAGGGTGCGGCGGTGTAGCCTTTTGCGCTGCAAACGCCAATCTCAATGAAAAAAATCGGACGGTCAAACTTTTTGGAGACTTTTTCAAGGCGGTTTTTGATCGGCTGCCATCTCTTTTTCAGTGCCTTGACGGAACTATTCGAGGGGGGTACCTTGCTCAGGTCATCCTGCAGAGCCAGACCGACATTGTCAGT
>CAYVUI010000130.1:0-11700 GCA_964454745.1 uncultured Pirellulales bacterium
GACTCGTTGAGCTTCCGGCTTTAAAAACGGGCATTTTCAATCGGAAGCAGTATAATTACGCTTGTAGCCCCGCAAACTTCCATTGGTAGGTAAAGGAGAGCCCAGCCATGCCCCGTTATCGCTGGCAAATATCACCAGCGTATCTTTTTCTATCCCTGTTTGGGCCAGGTGAGAGAGGATATCCCCGATACCTTTGTCCATTGCAAAAATGCTTCCAAAAACATCATCCGCTTTGCGGTTGCCGGTGGATTCAAATGAAACTAAATACTCCTGGGGCGGGGTCTCAATCGGCACATGCGGCGCATTGTAGGAAAGATAAAGAAAGAAAGGCTTCTCACGGCATCGGTCAATAAACCCGATGGCTTCGGAAGTAAATTGATCGGTTAGATATCCCTTAGGTTCGACTCCATAGATTTCATTTCGCCACAGATCGGTGGAGTTATAATAGGTCGTTTGTGCGGAATCAAAACCAAAATAATAATCAAATCCCTGCTTGAGAGGATGCATTTCAGGGACAAAACTGAATTTGTGCTCACAATTTTCAATGACCCGTTTTCGCCCGAGGTGCCACTTACCTATCAGTGCGGTTTGGTATCCATCGGCTTGCATAAGCCGGGGGAGCAGATACTCATCGGCAGGCAGCCCCTGGTGATACACATCACCATTTCGGTAAATCCCGTACCTTTGTGGGTATCGGGCTGTCATCAGGGCACTGCGTGAGGGCGCGCAGGACGGCGCCATCTGGAAATCCAGAAAGCGGGTTCCCTCCGCAGCCAGGCGGTCGATATTGGGAGTGCATTTTTGAGCGGCCGCAAGGGCCTTATCGATATCATACCGCCTGGAAGCATACTCTATACCTTCCTGGGGGAGGGATGACCTTGTATACGTATCCTGGTAGCATCCCAACTGCGCCCTGCCCAGGTCATCAGCAAGGATCAAAATAACATTCGGTCTTTTCCGGGGGGAGGCATCCTGGCGTGGTGTTTCCATGCATCCGCCGGAAAGCGGTACATATCCCGCACTTAGCAATGCAGCTTTTACGAAAGTTCTTCTATTCATCCAGGTTACCATTGAAATAAGATTACCAGAAATATTCACGTCCTGTTGGAGGCCATGAATCGTATTTTCCCACAGCATAGGCATCATCAATCGATACGATATCCGGCTTTGACTGCCGAAGGGTTCTCTTGTCGTAAGCCAGTTCCGTCGGCGGCGTCCAGGTTACCGACAAGTCCACGTGTACTACATTTGCCCCAGCCGGAAGCCCTTCTTTGCCCTTATGTGCAATTCGACTGGTTGGAATTCCCATGCTCGTATCGGTGAAGTTCCAGTCTCTCATGGAACGGAAATTGACATCCGCAGCAAGTACGTAATACCCCGGATCCGTGACACGTTTTGCTGATTCCCTGAAACCGTGCTTCGGCTCGACATCACTGGCGGCGGTCAGGCCCACGAGCGAGGCAGAACCGATTGTCCAATATCCCCTCGGCCACTGGCCATCGCCGGACGAGACCGCCAAACGTTTGCCCGCTTTTCCCGTTTCCCAGACAATGGCATCCTTGTTGCTCCCATAAAAGCCGGGACACACCCAGATGTTATCTTCCATTCCATAGGAACTTCTGCAAAAGTCAAAGGGCTCGGCAAGCATGACGCTGGGCCTGGCACGTACACCGGTTTCGTGATTGGGCTTTTCGACATCGCTTTTCTGAGTGAACCGAGGGATCCAGGAATTGAAATCCGCGGCATAACTGCTGTGGATCAGGCCGATCTGGTGAAACTGGGCCCCGCAGATTGTACGCCTGGCCATTTCCTTCACCTTGTGCAAAGCCGGCATCAGAATCGCCATCAGCAATGCAATAATTGAGATCACCACCAGCAGCTCTATGAGGGTGAATGCCCGGACCGAACATTTTTTATTGGTTGATCTCGTTTTCATTCTTACTCTCCTGTCCTGCTGAAAAAATCGATCTTAAAATTCCTGCCAGGTATAGTCTCTAAACAAAATATATCATCGATTCTCTGAAGAAATCTCAGCGATACGCTGTGCGGCATCAGGGATCTGCGGCAAAGGCTCACTTGGGACGGGTTCATACCAGAAAGTTGCTGAAGACCAGTCGTCCTGTGTTTCCACAAGCCCTTTTCCCTTTCGATAGGCGATCTGCTGGATTGTGATACGGCATTGCTCGTTCCAGTAAATAGGATCCGGCAGGTGCCAACGGTACATGGAAGTATACTCCTTAGTCGAAAGGCTGCAGCCATTATATAAAAACGGAGTTTGCTGTATTCCCCAGGAAAGACCTACATAGTCTTCGCTGCCTGTACCGCAAATAGATGGAAAATCTCTGTCACCATCCAAGTAGAATTTTATTTCTCCCTCCCCCCACCATTGAGCAGGATTCAGATTACGAATTCCAATCACGGCACCTATATATCGGCCTTTATTGTTCCGTTGTGGCAAAAGCTCAAAATCCTGCATGTATGTAGTTGGATTTTCTCTTCGAAATAATACGTGGAGCCGTCCAACATCAACAGGATGTTTCTCACCAAGCGTATAGTCAATCTGGTAAAAGAATCGAACATCTTTGCTGCTTTCATTGATGATATTCATTTTTATCCGCCTGGTAAAAGGCATTGGAAGATAAAAACTCATACCCGCTCGTTCGCCGACAGCATGTACGGCCGAGTGATACGGCATGGCAATCTGGCCATGTGCAAATCCCATAAAGTCCCCTAACGGACACTCGATACTCGGATAGGCCTGGTTCTCATACCAAGCCCGCAAGACCAGCCCCCGGAAAATTTCAGGGACATTGCCCGGCACGCCCATCGCTTTGGTTGTAATCCAAATATGGCGAATAGTTCCCGGCCCCTGAATGTCACAAAGTGCAACTGCCTGTCCCGCTTTCAGGAGTATGGCGGGATTTCCTTTCCTGCCCACACCCAGGTCACTGGCTGCGTGCCCTCCCTGTCCGGGCTGGCCGGTGGGATTTTCAAATGAAATTGAACGGCTGACCAAACCAAAATCAAGTGTATAGGGTTCTGAGGCCACATTCACTGAATGAGAGAACTTGCGGCAGCCTGTTAACAGAATAGCCATCCATGAAAGAAAAATCATAATTGCCGGTATGTGTTTCATTCGTAATCTCGAAAAAATAATATCATTGATACTATTGGATATGTCCTCATAATCCGCCCGGGCTGCTTGATTGTATTGATTTGTAAGATCATTAACTGGAAAAGACTAAAAAAAACCACTTTGCTGCTGTAAAAAACAACAAAGTGGTTTCAAAATCTTCATATTACAAATTCCGCCTTACTTTTTCCTTTTGGAAAGAATCGCAATTCCGCCCAGAGTCAGAAGCGACAAGGTTGCCGGCTCGGGAACTTCTTCCGTCTGCATGTCGCCCCAGAAAATCCATTTCAGTGAATCATTGTTTGAAAGATCTCCGCTTGCGTCTGTTTTGCTGCCGTAGATCTTAATGTTATCAATGACCACGTTGCAGTCCTGACCGAAATAGATCGGGTAATCAGAAACATTGACTGGCCCGCCTATAACAGGGTTACCCGCGGTTTGACGAATTCCGTGAAGGAAGGCTGTCGTGGAATCAACCGTGTTTCGGTAAAAACCGATCTGTTCAGTCGCCCGGGTGCTGTCATACGTCATGGCAAGAAAGGCCCAGGTGTCTACATAACCAAAATACCCATTGGTAGAAGGCTGCCCCCACCCACCGTTAACGATTCCGCGCGGTCGGCCCCACTGGTCCGTCCTGGCCTGGATGTTGTAATCCCACTGACCGGAATTTTCCCGACGGTTAATGGGAGCCGCATTTTCCAGCAAGTCGCCTTTGACCCACATCGAAATGGTAAAGGATTTCAGGCCGTTGAGAGCATCGATCACGCCGCCCTGGCCTGCCAGGAGGGAACCGAGTGTAACTTTATCTCCAGTTCCGGTCAAATCAAGCGCTACGGAGGGTGCTCCTGTTTTTGCCGTCGCAACTCCATCGACAAAATTTAGAGCGCTGCCTCCATCGAGGTAGGCCGTCTCGCCTGCCGTACCAAAGTTGTCCATGCTGCCGCCTGCAAAATTAAGATCGACGAGCAACTCTGCGGCTGCACACTGGCAAAGCCACAGTACTAACAAAATACAAACCATTTTCTTCATTTTTTTCTCCTCCAATAAAGGAACATCAATTAATACAACATTTTCTTCATAAACTTTTTATATCCTCTATATTTAAAAGAAATACTCACGTCCATCCGGTGTCCAGGTGTTATACTTACCGTGAGCATTTTCATTATCAACAGCTACAACTTCCGGGTGTGGATCCCGCATTGTTTTCCTGTTAAGGGCAATGTTCGAGGCATCATTCCATGAGACCGATCCATCCACATGCGCTAAGTTGGCACCCGAAGGCAAGCCGCCTTTGGGATGGGCAATAACCGTCGGTGGAGGGTCACTTGGATTGCCCGTGGTGAATTCCCAGTCATACTTTGCCCTGTAGTTTTTGTCCCCGGCGAGCAAATAATGGCCGGGATCAGAGACACGAAGTGCCGATTCGCGCACCCCTACATCCGGAGCGGTGTTTGAAGCTGGGGTCAGCCCTACCAGGGAGACACATCCAAGCGTCCAGTACCCGGAGGGCCACTGGGAACTGTCTGAAGTTCCCGAACGACGCAGCCTGACACCTTCCATGTTGTCTTCCCAGACAATCGCATCCTTGTTATGGCCGTAAAAGCCCGGACAAACCCATATTTCATCACTCATCTGGAAAGAAGACCTGCAATACTCAAACGGTTCGGCCAGCATGGTACCGGGCCATACCCTTACGCCATGTTTATGGTTGGGTTTGTCCAGATTCGACTTATCCGTATAGCGGGGAATCCAGGTATTAAAGATCCCGGCATACAGAACATGAATGGTTGCAATCTGACGAAACTGAGCTGCACACACGGTACGCCTGGACAACTCCTTTACCTTGGCAAGAGAAGGCATCAAAATCGCCATCAGCAATGCAATGATTGAAATCACAACCAGCAGTTCAATCAGGGTAAACGCATTGTTAAGCTTTCGTTTCTTCATTTGATTCCTTTGCAAAATATCGGTATCCATCCAATATCATTGATACATTACTGATTACCCATCCAGTTTGAGCCCACATTGGCGACGTCGAGCATATCTACAACACAGTCTCCGTTGGTGTCCCCAACTGGAATCGGGTATCCCTCAGTCCCGCAGACGAATTTTTGATGTACTTTCGCTGCGATGGCCTGAATCTGCTCAAGAGAAAGAGCACCGCTGGAATCCGTTTTACTTCCAAACAGGTAGACCTCGTCGGCAAAACCGTCAAAGGACGGAAACAGCATGATCGGCTCATTGGAGTTCTCGAGCAAACCTGCCGGCTGACTCCGCGGGGTTCGAAGAGTACCATTTAATGTGGGAGTTGCATAATACCACTTCTCCTCCTGGCCGAAATCATCCGCGTTGTAGGTATAGGCCTTAAAATGCCAGCCATCTTCCGGTAAAATGCCCCACCATTCATACGGGGTCCAGGGACCCCAGACGTGGTTCAGTACGGAGCGCGGACGGCCGAAAGTATCCGTCATAAAACGCATTTTGTATTCATACGGCTGGCCATCTCTTCTCTGGAAGAAGAACAATGTACTTCCGTTGCCGAATTTGCCTTCATCCACTTTAATCCAGCCGCAAACCGTAAAGGACCGCAGGCCGTTGAGGGCCGCTTTCATTGGTGCGTTGGGATCGTTATTATCTTCATAACGGATGCCGCCGTTTCCCTCAAAGTCAAGATGTGAATTTCGCATGGAAAGGTCAATGCACTGGCCCAAAATGCCTGAGGCAAAACCGGGGCCTGTCAGGGTATCGGTCGCTTCATCGTATCCGCTGAGGACGGAAATATCATTGCCGCTGGCAGAACCGAGATTTTCATACGTACCTTCACCGGGAATGTAGACCAGTGGTTCGGGAATCGGTACGATCTCATAAAGCGGATCAGAAGGCTGCGGTGCGTTAATCAGCTGTCGGGCTTCTTCCACCTGCTGGGCGGTAAGAACCTGGTTGAATATGCGAATTTCATCCATGGAACCGTCAAAAGTATGCACACCTGTTGTACCGTCATCCCCGATCACAAGGGGTTGATCCGAAGAAGCTAAAGTGCCTCCGTCCAGAGACCCAAAAACAGCCGTATGGCCATCCTGAAGGTAGGATGGATTTGTATCAGTGCCGTAATACCATGTCACATTATCTACCGAGGCAGATCCATCATAGGTTACCGCGAAAAATGTCCAGGTATCCTCCGTTGCAAACCAGTGCCACTGGTCCTCCGCTACGGCATTAACAATAAGCCTCGTACGCCCGAAACTGTCAAAAACAATCCGGATATATCCCGGCCCGGCAGTCCCCCCGTTTGCTACCCGTGTCAATATCGTAGTGCCGGAAGAGATGACAGGAGAATCCGCCTTGAACCAGCCGCAAATGGTAAACTGCTCGAGACCACTGTCAAGGACGGCATCCGCATACCCGCCATCCTGGTAATATAACGACCCTCCAGCGCTGTAATGGCCGTCAGGATTGAAACGCAGGGCATTTCCCCATACTCCTTCATCCGAAAACGGAACACGGTTCTTATACAAAGCATACTGGGGTGTTTCATTTCCGCCAGCCGTTTGACAATCCCAGTCAGAATTAAAAGGAATATAAAGGACCGGTTGAGGTAAAACCGCGAACACTGCCGTAGAAAACAATCCCAAACACAAGAAAATAAAAAGTATCGCCCTTTTCATAATTATAGCCTCCACTAATGATTATTCATAAATTTATATCTTTTGAGTCCTCTTTATGGACGAATATCAGCCATCCAGTTTCCGGCCATACTTGAGAAATCCTCAAAGTTGATTTTACAATCCCCATTGATATCTCCAAGAGGAATCGGATTGTCCGCCCCTCCGCAGACACCGGAAACAACCTTGCTTCTTACCTGTTCAAGCTGATCCTTTGTAAGCACCCCGGAGGCATCGGTTTTGCTTCCATAGATCCGAAGTGCCTCGATTTTCCCTGCAAACGTAGCAGGATTTTCCACGGTTGGATCATAATCCAACACCAAACCTTCAACCTCGTCTAATATCCACCTTGTCGCAGTATCAGCAGTATTACCGATCCAAACGAGTTCGGCAATATCATTTACCGCCCCGGCAAACAGAACGCCGTCATAAGAGGTGTTCTGTACGGAACGATAATGCAGGGTGGACGAGAAAAGACCGGTGTGACAAACGACATTCTGTTGATCGAAAGGATCGGTTTGCGGGTCCACCGTGCCATCATAAGATAAGGCAAGGAAAAACCATTCATCATTCTCAAAATTTCCAAGCCAGTGAAGCGCAGCCTCTCCATAGGGATCGGCTTCCAGTTGGTTATTTACGATTAAAGACAATCGATTCCACTGGTCTGTAACCACTGCTATCGCATGATCTCCATTACTATCCAGGGCAGAAAACAGGACAGACCCTGCATGATTCGGGTCGCCATATACCCCTGCAGGCATTTTCACGACAGCTGTTATCGTAAAAGACATCAGGCCGCTTAATGCTGTCTGCATCGGGGTTTGTGTGACCGTGTCCCCAAAAACGACCGCCCCGCCGGGTTCATCAAACTCTCCGGCGAGCTGATCAAAACATTCCGTTAAAATTCCTGTCCCAAACTGGGGAGAAATGAAATTTTCTTCCACCGGGGTTCCATAATCAGTGCCCGCAGTACCGCTGCTGGTCCAATCTCCATTAAAATCGATGGCCACAATCGGATCGGGCAAGACGGCCAGAATGTAACCATGGCTAAATAAGAGAATAAAAGCCATAAATACTAAAATAGAATTGACCTTTCTTTTCATAATTTACCTCCTGAATAAATCAAAATAACTCTTTATACATACTCATAACAATGCTTTCTTTCTTTTGACTTTCATGATTACTTTATTTTACCTTTTTAAGGTGGGGTTATTCAACTGCAAAGGGTGTCATAATAGGGCCAAGCTTAAACACTTAAAAGCCATGTGTTTTGCCTCCTTTGCATTTTTTTTCTTCTGAAAATCATCTTTATTGGACTTTTCGGCTTGTTAAATGGTTAAAACTGGGCATGGCTGGTAAATGCTGTTTTTTGGCCGGATTACGCTACTCATTTACTTTGATTTCAACAGGGCAAAAATATTATCATCTATACAGTTGACATTACAGATTACATAAATATTTATTATTTTGTATAAATATCGGGTTTTTATGGAAAAAATCGCTGACATCCAAAAAAAGAAATCTCAAACAGAAAAGGTGTCCCGAGGCCAGAATATTAACTTTGAGGATAAGCTTCAAAAAGACCTTGAAATCTCTACGGCTCCTCCCGACAGCCCGCCAGGCCCTGCAAAGCCCTCAAAAAGCGATTTCCAGGTATATATCCCTTCCGGGCAAGATCAACCCGATTCATCCAATCAGCACGTTTCTGTTCTTCCTTTACCTAATGGTGATTTCCTGGCGACATGGACGATGAGTTCTCTTGAGGGTGTGGGCGACCAGCATATCGTAACCAGCCGCAGCAGCGATCAGGGGCGGACGTGGACAAAACCGGAATATCTCGAAGGACCGAAGCTTGACGGATATATTGCTTCCTGGAGTTTCCCGTTTATGGTGCCTTCATCGGGGCGAATCTACATGTTTTACCACAAGCAGAGGGGTTTTATCGATGTAGACGCCCAAACCACTGCTCAATTATGGTATGTTGTCTCCGATGATCTTGGATACACTTGGAGCAAGCCGTACACGCACTTGAAAATAGACCGGAACAGTTATTCTCATCCGAATCCGGATGCAGACTCAAATTTTATCGTATACCAGCCTCCAGTAATCACCGCAAGCGGCGAGGTCATTGTCGGAATGACTCACTGGGCCACCGGAATCCTGAAAAAAGGTATCCATGTTCCTTCCGAAGTACGGTTTATCATATTTGATAACATTCTGACCATTGGCGACCCGGAGGATCTGGAAATCACAATCACTCCTGAAAACGGAGCGGACGGACTGAGAATGGCATTTCCGGAGATTCCGGAGATTAGTTTCCTTCAGGAACCCTCGCTGGCGGTATTGTCTGACGGCCGTCTTTTTTGCGTAATGCGGACAGGTACCGGATATGCCGGACATGCAATATCTAAAGACCATGGGCGTACCTGGTCCAAACCGGATATTCTTCGGTATGTTTCAGGTGGCGAGTGCATCAAACAGCCGATGATCCCCTGCCCGATCTATAAACTTCGCGATGGCAGGTATATCCTGATCTTCCATAATAACGTGGGAGATGCGAACGGGGGAAGGCACTTTATGGACTGGTGCAGAAACCGCAGACCGGTATATCTTACGGTTGGCCGGGAAGTGCTTGGGGACAAAAAACAGCCGCTGATGTTCAATCAGCCTAAGGTGATTACGGATAATGACAGGGTGCCGATCAGTCGAAAACAACTGACGGAAATTGGAACCTATCCGAGCCTGTTTGAGTATGATTCGAAGGTTTATTTCTTTTATCCTGATCGTAAACATTACATTCTGGGCAAAATTCTACATGAAAATTTGATCTCAGATTTCGGGCTGCCCCGGTAAAGGGGCAGGCTACGAATATTTGTAACCTTATAAGAAATGGTGGATGCAGAAAATGTTCAAAAACTGCTGCGTTACTGTATTAATGGTCTTTTCCAGCTTTCTTTGGGCTCAGACGGTCCATCAACCGGATTTCAGTGCAGGCAATGGAGGTTATATCGCCCAGGGAGTAGGAATCTCAATACGCTCTGACAGCGAGGTAAAACCGCTATCCTCTCCTTCCTTAAAAATCACAGCAGCAGCGGGTGCATCGGGTATCGTACGGAGCAGTATTTTTACGATTGACCCGACTCACAGAAGCGGAAGCTGGATCGGGGGTGACAATCTCGCTTTCTGGCGGGTGAAATATTATGTAAAAACCAGTGCAGATTTTACAGGCAGTTACCGCATTGTCGCCCGGATTCTGGACAATAAAACCTATACCCACCCAACGGATTCACGTTACGATGAGGCCGGCGAGCCTTTTGAAATATCATTTGAAAATTTCGGGGGAGCAGATACGACTGTAAACGGTTTTACGTGTCTTGATAAACCACTTTGCGCGGTAACTTCAACGCATCCGAATAACAGGGCTTCTTTCGGCAGCAATGATGTGGAGTTTACAATTTATGTTAGCAATGCCGAGGGCTCGATCTGGATCAGTGATATCCTGATTGAAACAGCAACACCCCATACCGGAACTTTTTCCTCGTCAAACTGGAACTCTTTTGAAAATTCAGACGGTATACACTACCTGGCATTTCACGGTTCCGGCCAGCCTGAATATGCACCGACTCATGATTTCTGTTCTGATTTGATTGCGGATAGCGCATTTAAGCTGCTTCGGGGTGTAGGATTCAATCAAACCCGTTTCCCGATCTACTGGGGTGACCATTTCAGCCGGTCCGAGGCAAAAATCATCATTAAAAACTCTCAACCTGATGGTTCGGGAAACTACGACAGTTCTCTTGACACACTTGAAGAGACTGTCGACTGGATCAATTACTATGGAATCTCCTCATTGATCATCCTTCGCGGAACCCCGGACTGGTCCCATCCCCTTCATCACAATAACATCAGTGACGGCCCGCATAACGGCTTTAGCAATCCTGGCAATCCCAATGGACTTGGGGATCCTTACCCCGGTCCACAGAATGCAGTGGGCGACCATTGGACTTATCCCCCCGATGACTGGCAGGACTGGCGTGATTATGCAACCGCAGTAGTCCAAAGGCTACAGGGCAAAGAAGTTATGTACGAGATCTTCAATGAGATCAATGTTGCCGGACAGGCGGGAGTTATTGGGGGTTACAAAGCCGTCACTCATTATGTAAAGCATTTTGCCCAGGCAGCTTATGCTGTGGATCCGGACGCTGTGATTATTACGGGAGCCATGGATAAAATGCTGGCTGGATGTGTTTCAGACGGCATTCTTGATTATGCAAATGCCGTAGGTTTCCATCATTACAGCGGCGATTTACCTAATACCCGTGCAATGGTGCAATCCGCCGGAGAAATGAAGCATATCTGGATGACAGAGCATCATGGACTGCATGAGGAATTGTGGTCGACCACCCGCCAGCAGGGAAACTGGAATGCTTTCAGCGTTTCCGCCTGGGCGATAAAAGACCCGTACAAGATCCTGGTACTTATGGATGCCGAAGGAAACTGGGTAAATGGTAACATGCCCAAGGGCCTGGGAGACAGGGTTTCGGGCGTCCAGAACTTCTATAATTTCGGGGCCATGTCTGGAACAATTGATCTCAATGACAAGCAGGGATCTGGCTCTGCCCGCATTTATGCCGAAGTTATTTGCGATGATATGGTTCAGTATAATACAAGTTCAAGTGTTCTTCTTCGTGCCCATAATAATACTGCCCAAACCTTCCATAATGTACGGATCTGGCCTGTGGGTTTTGTGGATAACCTGGGCTTTACCATCGAACAGGTCCGCCAGGCGGACTTGCATATCCCGACATTTTCACCGGGACAGGTTTATGAGATCCCACTTGTGATTTATCCAACATCAACCGAATACCAAGCCGATGGTACCTATGAAATTGGACTGGTGATCGT
>CAYVUI010000131.1:0-11496 GCA_964454745.1 uncultured Pirellulales bacterium
TTTGATGATCAATAATATTACTACCCTCAGTATTGTACAATCTGACTTCCTGTATATCTGCTGCCTGCCGATTTTGGCCTCGAATGTTTTCACGTTCTATGTTAATTTTCACTGACTTGGTTTTCAGAGGTCTTTCAAATTTCACTTTTATATTCTTTGAATTCGAATCTCGCTCTGAATAAACAACTTTCCATTGCTCTCTATTTATAACTTCAATGCTGAAATCTTGTATTTGATACCCATTATCACGATTGACAAGTTCCAAACCTTGAATAATCGTTTCTTCAGGAAGCTGTATCTCAATCCAATGAGGCATAGGACTTGTATTTGAAGACCAGAAGCCTGAAGGGGTTACAATGTTCCCCACATCATAATTAGAATGGTAAGTCGAATCGGCAATTACTCTTATATTATCTGTCTCATCGTTAGAAGCACGATAAGAAGTCCGTTTTAAACCCAGCAGACTTAAAAATGGATCATTCGATGAAATCTGGCCATGCTCATCGAACATGCCGCCATGACCAAAAATGATTACCTTCCCCCCTTGGTTAACATACTTGATTATATCTTCTGCCTGTGTGTCCTTTAAAGCCGAACGTTCCGGCAGTATCAAAGTGTCATATGCAGAAAAGTTTCTCGGCCATCCCTTGTCAGCGGCTTTGGGTCGATTTTGAAAAACAGGCCATTGCCCAATGACATGTGTAAGGTATCCTTTATTTTCCAGTGCCATTTGTATTTCCGCAATTTCGTCCCATGCCTCTTTTTCGTAATTGACTTGTTTACCCCAGATATCATCTATCGTGGGCGCAGCTACAGGCTTGCGTTTGTCCTCAGTAAATGTGCCATGTATCAATCCAATATTGCCCCATTGCTCAGATTCATTAAGATATGGTTTTATATTTTTATACCAGATGCCAATATCTTTAGCCATGTTCATATCAGCCCCGAATGATCCATCATATCCGGGCGTAGTACATATCCAGACATTCGCTCCCTGGCATAAGCCCAGGGCAACTAAAGCAATACTCTTCTTGAAAGAAAACATAGGCCCCGGTGCAGGACCACGGTAGGGAGCGTACCATGACTTATTAATTTTCACACCAAGCTCTACCGGCCATGGAAGAGCCCGGGCAAACTGCGCTGCCTCTTGAGTTCTGTCATAATGATGACCTTCCCAGCTTAGATAGTCAAGATAAGGTGAAACATTTCTCGCCCAATAATCCCAGCGAGCAGCAGGACGTGCAGAGGAATTGGCCGTGAACTTGCACGACGGTTTATACTTGGCTGCCAGTTCTTTTGCTTTCCTTATATAAAGAGCCACACTGCGGCCTTCAAAATCTCTAAACTCTACATTCGAAATTTTCTGCAAAGGTTCAATACGTTCCTCTTCGCCCGGCTTTCTTTGCTGATTTTGCTGCAAAGATGTATCCGGCCGAAATGCCTTACCATACATCCGCTCAAATGCCTTCTTAACATAAGGATCTAATGTGTTTGTGCGGTGGTACGGAACATCAAGCCAGATACCATCAACCCTGGGATTATTGGCAAGAATCTCCTGAGTTTGCTTCAAAGCAATCTCACCGAAAGGAGAATGGTTTGTCTGCATGTTGTGAGGAAAAACTCTTTCGTTAAGTACAATTTTATTACCTTGGGAATCTTTTAAAGCCCATTTTTCGAAGTCAGGGTTGTTATCACAAAAAGCGTTGTAATAAATAACTAAAGGAAGGTTTTGGTTCTCACAAGCTTCTGATATTTCTTTGAGAAAGTCACGAGGCGACTTGAAATCAGTTGTGCCTGTATCGTAAAGGCAATAACCATCAACCCATTTGGCATAGAAGATCAGATATTCCATTCCAGCCTCTTTGAATTGCTTAACCCAATCCGAAGCATCGAAATTAACACCGAGGTTCGCACCCCACTGCTCAATGCTCGGATTTTTTTCATATGGCGCTTTTATAAAGGAGGTCATAAGTCCAAGTGATGGATATTCGTTCCATTCTTTGTCGCCATAACTTGTTACATCAAAGGTGAAAAGAATTAAAACCACGGATAGATATAATTTGACTCGAGGGTTGTATTGCCATAATCTTTTTTCATTGAATATATTTTTTTTGATCACCATTCTATCACCAATGAATCCAGTTCCATTGCAATTAAGGGAAGTTTTTATATAGGTGTCACTGGTTTATATTGTTTTCCAGAGGGCAGATACACCTCAAACCAGGTAAATATATTGCATATCAATTGACTGAATTTGTTGTCGAGATGAACATCCATCCTGAAGCAATATCTATGAAATCCTTGAAGTTGATGATACAATCTCTGTTCGTGTCTCCCGGTGGAATCGGTATGTCGCTTCCGCAGACCGGCTGGAGGTCATATTCGTAAATCTCCTGAATCTGCTGGATGTCAAGGGCACCGGAAGCATTGTCTTTGCTGCCAAAAATACGAAATTCATCAAAATAGCCCGAAAAGCTGTATGCCCCGGAGGCAAGGAGATTCGCTACGGTTAATTCACTATCTTTCTCCTGCAGGGGACCGGCGGACAGGTCGTGTGACTTTACAGACTGGACACCCCCTGCCGTATCAGGGATGGCTTTATACCAGTGAACATGACCGGATGAACGGGTACTGTCATAGGTGACGGCGAAGAAGACCCATTGATTCTCCTGGTCAAAGACAATATCCCCATCGACCGGGGTCCAAAGGTTATTCACGCCGAGAACCATGTGGGAATCATTATCATAACTTCTGAGCATCAGTTGTCCGAGCCTGCCGCAAAAGCCGGTATTGGTTAAAAGACGGTTTCCCGCGGCGGCGGTATGGAACCATCCACACAAGGTTAAAGACTTCAATCCGTTGAGTGCCTCTTCCACGGGTGTGTTTTCAGTGCCCGGGATTCCAAAGTTCACACAACCTGCTGCTTTGCCCATTTGAGCGGCGGAAAGGTCCAGGCCTGTCTTCCTGAGGCCTGTTCCAAATTGAGGCTGAATGCCATCGACAAAAGAGACCTGTGCCGTATCGGGCTGGGCAGAGCCATGATTGTTCCAGTCATTCTCAAAAGGCAAATAAACCAGTGCCTCAAAAGGATCGTCAAAAACCGGATCAGGCTGTGCGTACTCAAGGTCCAGTGCATGGATCTCTTCGAGCTGGCTCAGTGTCAAAACACCGCTTGAATCGGTTTTGCTGCCGAATAAGCGAACTTCATCAATCATGCCCTCTACGGCGGTACCAAATTCAATCGGAAAGCTGCTGCTTTGCAGTGCCGCTGCCGGACGGTCGCGGACAATTACTTTCATGGAGGTCTGATCGATGACCTGCTGATAGTAGATTTCGTTTTGTACAGACTGGGTGCCGTCATAGGTAACCGCGACAAACTGCCATTTCCCCGTAACCCCCCAGAAGGCCGCTGGTTCAAGGGGACCGTTTACGAGATTGATCGTTTGCCTGGGGCGTCCCCATTGATCCTGGTAGAGGCGTAGGACATAATCCCAGGGACCGGAATCCGCTCTTCGACTCCAGAGATAAGAGCCGCTATCTGGAAGAGACTCAAATTTTACCCACATGCAAATCGTAAAGGATTGCAGGCCGTTTAGAGCCTGCTGGAGAGATTGCCCTGCCTGGCCGAGTTTAATTCCGGCGGTTTTTACTTCTGTTAAATCCAATGCATCGGTATTCAGGGCGATTCCCGGAGCAAACTGAGGCCAGGGAAGGTAGCCCCTTTCGCCCAGGAGACCGTGATTGTCGAGATTTTTCTCGAAGTCCAAATGGATCAGCGGTTCCGGGAAAACTGCCCATAACGGCAGGCATAGCATCACCAGTGTTATACCTGTTACAAATTGAATTTTGTTATACATTTCTTTCACTGATACCTCTTAGGGTAAATTCTGCATTAACCAGTTCATTGCGACGATGCCCATATCCGTAAGATCTACCCTGCAATCCTGGTTCAGATCTCCGGGGGGGGAATCAATCCAGTAACTGCTGCACAGGTCCTCAAGGGACAGGACTCTCCATTCATGGATGCCCCCGGAGTAGCCGCCGCGCAACTGCGCATTGATCCTCAGTTTCGTGGTTGAAACCGGTTCGAACAGTACCTGATCGAACTGATCGAGAGTGGCCCAGTATCCTGACGGATTTTCTACATCCTGCCAGGTATTGCCGTCCCAGTACTGGAGATTCCATGATTGCGGACCCCTGAATTTGTTATAGTCGAGACCAAAGCCATATCTCGGTTCGCTGTCGTCCAGCCAGAATACTTCCGCCCCGGCAACGGTATATTCCCGGTCAAAGTCATACTGCACCCATTCTGATGTTCCTGTATGGCCTTCCCAGGAAAGTACCGGAAGGGATTCATCAAATGACCACACAGGTTCCCTGAGGTCATTGACGGCTGAAAGGTCAAACTGGGGATTCAGACAATACGAGGAACCAGTGGCCGCATAAGAAGCGGTTACAACGGAGCGGTAAGCGATATCATCGACAATGATGTCTTTTACTGCGTATGCATTCTCCGTGCCCTCCGGTGTGATGACGATCAATCCGACCGGATAGAGGCCCAGGGTATGACGGTTTTTCTTTGGGATTACGGGAATTATCGCCGTATGCGTCTGTCCGGGATTTAAAGTTCCTGTCCAATCATGAGCCTGGAGGTCTTCAAATGTACCGGAGAGATTCTCCACGAATCCAAACGGCCAGAATTTGATCTCGACCGGCTGGGCTGAGATATTCGTTGCGGTAAGGGTTACTTCCATCTGGCTGCCTTTGGCAAGGAGCTGATCCGGTGAAAAAGTAACCTGCGCAAATATCGGGCTGTTTTCGCCGAGTGAACCGCTGACCTCGGTCATCGCATCGAGGGCCGGCTGGGGAACCAAACGTTCATGGTTTCCAAAAGGTTCGTAGACATAAGAATCCGGCTTGGACCGCAGCCACCCGTACCACCGGTCGCCCATGACACAGGCATAATAATAGGATGCAGGAGTAATTTCGTCCAATTGCGGCCAGGTATCCCGAATTTGATCCGCCTTAATTTGCTCGTTTCGCTGACCGCCGGGACCGGGCCAGCCCCAGCCAGCGCCATAGCCCATCTGGGTGTTATAGACGGGCATTTTCAAACCGGCGGAGATCAGGCCGTACTGGTACTGCCGCATCCGATAGATCGTCCAGTAGGCATTGCCCGCGCGGCCGGGAAACGGATGGCAGGTTACACCATCCATGTAATCTCCCATACCGTTCCTGAGCATAAACGGCAACCAGACCCCGACCCTTGCACAGAGAACGGTACAGCCTGGGTCAGCGGCCTTTGCAGCGGTATAGAAATTCTGGAGATAAACCTCGTATTCCTCCATCCACATGGTATTGTCGACTTCACCAAAGGGCCGCCAGGTATCAATGCGGTCTTTGAAATGGGTAACCAGTTCGGTCACAAAGGCCCGGTAATCCGCAAGGGTAAAAGTCCAGTCCGGCAGCCCCAGTACGGAACATACACCGCCCTGGAAACCGTAGGCCTCAAGATCATCGAGCATGTTGTCGAGCTGTTCAAATTCATACACACCTTTGTTTCTCTCGAAAACGGGGGCATCTCCCGGTTCCCAACCTTCCGTGCCGTGAGAGGGATCCGGATTGCTGCCGCCGCCCCAGTAAACAATGATTTCCATCTTGCGAATGCCCGCGAGATAGTTAAACTTATGGACATTATCCCTGATGATCTTTGCCTGATTGGAAGGATTTTCGTACTGTCCGGGAAAAACCCACGGCAGTGCCCCGTATTCCATTGGTCCCGGCTCCTGCCATTGCTGTTCTACATCAGGGGGCATTTGATAGGTTTTAATGTTGATATCCGCGAGATAAATGTCACCCTGAAACTGATCGAGGGTGAGGATAAAATTTGCCTGAGTTGCCAGTGTACTTTTCTGGTTGGGCCAGCATTTCGGTACGCCCACGACAAAAGAAAGGGGCTGAAGATTCGAGGTATTCTGTATCTCATTAAGCTGGATAATGTCGATCCGGTTCTGGCCGCTGTCGACAGCATCCATGTTGAGTGCCGCGGTACCCTGAATAAAATCTCCTTTTGCAAGGAGATCGACCTGCCAAAAGTGGGCTTCATCTCTAAAGGTCAGGGTGGGAAGAGTCAGAGTAAGAACAACTTTTCCGTCTGCAAGCTGATTTGCGGAAACCAGTAGGCAATGCCTGGCTTCTTCGATGACGGTGGAGAGAGCAATACTGCCCGAAGGCTGCTGCTGGGTAACGGTAAAGCCGCTGGTACCGGAGGCAAAAGCAGACTGGTAGATCACGGCAGCTTGAAGAAACGGCCCATTTGCTATGAAGACTAAGATAAGGCACAAGAATCCGAATAAACATTTATTGCAGGATTGTTTATGCACGGCATCTCCTAAATTAACAACATTACTTATTTTACACAATTATGACCTTTGACTCCAGCAAAAAGACAACCCAAATGGGCCTAAATACAGCATTCACAGGCCTTTTTGCTCTTTTCATCCTTTCAGTCTGAATGTTCAGTTCTTTTCCCATGAATAGTCTGCACCGGCTAAAATTTCATCGGTTATATATTTACCTAAAAGATAATATTTTCGATCCGGATACCATAAAATTCGCTTTCCCTTGTACTCCGTATAGCTGGTATAGGTGGCAATCTCGGCAGTTTGCTTGGGACCGACGATGATCCCGTCCGTATCAAACAACTGGATTGGATCACTGAACCAGATGGGTTGATCGGCGTTGGGCTGAAAATAACCGACGGAGATGAAACCCGGCCGGCGTATGTGATTTAACTGATTCAAATCCCACTTTCCGTCCTTGAACTGGCTATAGGGCCCGAGGGTGCCGTCGTTGTTGTGGTAGAGAAGCAGGAACCTGCCATCAGACATGGGATAGACTGGACAGGGAGCGGAAGGCTGTTTTATCTTTTCGCCCTGGTCAAAATATCGCAGAACCTGCGGCTTTTGCCAGGTGCAACCGTTGTCTTTGGAAACTGAGTACCAAATGTGCCCGGTATATGTTCGGAGAACGGCAAACAACCTCTTATCGGGAAGAGTGACAAAACTCGGCTCCATACCATTTTGAATATACGGCTTTGTTGCATGCGGTACGGTCAGCCCCTGTCCATTGGCGGGAAGCCAGGTGACCTGTATCTCTTTTCCCTCCGGATTGTCGTCAATATTGTCAAAACGCAGAAAATGTGCAAAAGCGCTTCCATCCCACCAGCCATTCATTTTGTAATCAACTTTTTTATGGTGGATGCCATGAGACGCAGGAGCAAGATATTTTCCATCCGGAATTCTGGCGGGAACCTGCCAGACAATCCAGCCTGGAGGATTGTTTGGATTGGGATCATCATATTCCGTTTTCGGCAATGCTACAGGCTCTCCTTTTTGCCATGTATGGCCGTTATCATCTGAAAAGAGGTAGTCAAGGAGGCCAGATACACATCCGGACCTTTTGGGAGTCCAATGGGGGCTGTGGGGTACAAATTCATCTACTACTGCGCCAAAGGCGCCATCGCTGTTTTTTTCATGTTCGTCACTGAGGATTACTTCCTGGCTGTAAAAACAATAAATCCGTCCGTTTTTTGAAACGATGGGGAATGCCCAACTGGCCTGCAAAGCGGGGGAGTCTTTTTCAGGTCCGGCGATGATTTCAGGCTCGAGCCAGTTTACTCCATCTTCACTTCGTGAAAAAGCTATGTGATTGTCTCCATAGGATTCACAGGAACTCTGGGTCCAGATCGCGAGAAGTTCATCACTTTTCGGAGATTTAAACACGCAAAGATGTTCGTTATCCTGATCATTATTCTCTTGCCTGTGAGGGCGATACAGGACAACATCCGGCCTGCTTCGCTGCCATTCGGTTTCAGGATTTCCTGTTTGGATACATTCGACCTGTTTTTCTGTGTTTTGCAATTCCATACCAATTTGCCTTTTCATTTAAATCACATTCATAAAACCCAGGGCAATCCGGTCTTTTTCTGTCGGAAACTGCCCAATGCCCCAGAGGGGGTCGCGAGGATGAAACACACCAATACTTAGAGGATAATCACAATTTTCGATGGGAAGATAACCACTATCGATCAACTCCCAGTTTAAACCGTCCCTGGCATCCGATTGATAGGTTCTCCAGAGATAATTTTCCCGTATCAGGGCAAGCTGAAGATACATCTTACCTGTTGACTGTGTAATAAGAATCCCCTCCATGTGGGTGCCTTCATCGATGATCGGCCCAGGCATTCTTTGTCCGTTGAGCCAGTTTTCATCGAGATTTCTTATCACGCAGACACTCCCGTTTTTCCATGCTGTTCCCCCCTTGTAGTAATAGCGTCGCTCCCCATCGGGCATGACCCAGCATTGCCCATGATCAATGAGAGATGTATCCTCGATTTCAGTGCCCTGCCAGGTTGTATGGCCGCCGGGAACGGTTGCCTCGCTGTAATCGAGCTTTCTGCTGGAAAGCGGGGTATGTTTTGGATTTTTTATGAAAGGCCCACGGGGATTGTCACAGGAAGCAACCAGGATATGCTCAGGTTCTCTTTTTTCTCCCCATTGGGGGAAGCCTTCGTTATGAGTTGAATTCAGTGCTGTGTAAAAAACAGATACTTTTTTACCATCCCAAAAGCAATCGGGGGTAAAGCAGCCGGTCCCGTCGTGGTCACGATCCGGATTTCCTTTGGGAATGACCTCGAAAGGCTGAGACCAGTTTTCAGGGATGGAAGGGTCACAGTCATCCACACAACATGAACCGTAAATACTTCCCGTAAAGCCGTGAGTAAGCGGTGATGGGACGAGGGTAAAATAGACCCAGTAATACCCGTTAATGTGCAGAATTTCCGACGGATCGCGCAGGGTGGCATTTTCACTGGACAGCAGGATATTTTGAAATTGGAAAACAGGACAACTCACACTTTGAATTCCATATTCTTGCTCAAGATGCGTATGAAGCGCTGCACGCTGTGAAAAAGACAGGACCCTGTCCTCTGCTCCGGAGAAGGACAATTCGAGGCAAGGGGCGGTTTTTAAGAGACTCAAAGTAAAGTGTGATCCGGCAGTATCTGATGGAACAAAACCAATCAATCTGCCGTTTAAAAAGAGACTGCAATACCCCCCTGCCGTAAAGGTGAAATATAAGACGTGTCTTTTGCGGTTTTGCAGGGCCTGGAGAGAAAGAAAGGCTGTTATGGTATTTTTTTCAATTTCAATAGAGGGTTCATCCGCTGAAGAAACGGAGACGATTAATCCACAGGCTTGCAGGTCCAGATGAAATAATTCGGTTCCTGGCTGCAAAGTGCTTTTGGGCTCAAAGAGGAAACAAACATACCCCTGTACAACCTGATTAATTATAGAACACAGTTCCTCCCACGAGGAAGAAAGCGGACCAGAGCGAAACGAATTATTTTTTATCATTTCCTTTTCATACATACTATTATGCCCTTATGCAGGCTGGTAATCAGGATTAACACGAGGCAGTTTAGCCCCAACATCCCGCAGCCATTGATCCAGCAGGCGGTTCAGTTCTTTCGCTTTTTTCGGCAATCTCTTGGACAAGTTGTTTTTTTCGCCGACATCCTCTCTTAGATGATACAGTTCCAGTTCATTTTCCTCGAAATACTTGATCAATTTATAATCTCCTTTGCGAACTACCGCACAGGGCTTGTACCCGGCAATGTAATGCGGCCAATGCCAGAAGATCGCCTCTCGTTTGAGGGGCCCGGTTTGTTTTAACAGGGGCATAATACTTTCACCATCCAAATTCGCGGGAGGAGTTTCTTTCACACGAGCAATCTGCATAAAGGTGGGAAAAAGATCGACCGCATGCACCGGTTCATAGGAAGTCGTGCCGCTTTTGATTACGCCCGGCCAGGTAACGAGAAACGGGACTCGGATTCCCCCTTCAAATATAGTGGCCTTGCCTTCGCGGAAAGGATGATTTGAGCTGGAGCTGAGTAATGCCCCATTGTCTGATGTAAAAATGATTACGGTATTGTCTTTTAATTTCAGGTCCTCAAGTTTTTTCAGGATCCGGCCCACACTTTGGTCAACACTTTCCATCATTCCCGCAAAAACAGGATTTTTCTGAGGATTGTCCTGTTGAATTGTTTGCTGGTATTTCTTTTCCAGCTCTGGTTTAGCCATTAATGGCGTGTGGACAGCAAAATGGGATACATATGCAAAAAAAGGTTGTTTCCTGTTGGCTTCGATAAACTTTATGGCTTCCAGGGTAATACGGTCTGTGAGGTACTCGCCTGCCCGGGCATCTTCAATCTCGGTATATCCCTTCTTTGTTCGTGTGCCCATCCCTTTTTCGTAAGGGTAAAAGTATGTTTTGGGTTTACCGGACATCGCCCCGAAATGAAGGTCGAAACCCTGGTTCAAAGGGCCGCTTTTCTCAATGCCCATGTGCCATTTACCAAAACTGCCGCATGTATACCCATTTTGCTTTAACATCTCCGCAATGGTGATTTCGTCTGTGTCGAGATATTCCTTCCAATGTCTCTGCAGCGGCTCAATGAGTGGGTCGTTCGCATTTTCATCCGCGGCGCCGACCCGGGTCAGTCCGAGCCTGGCGGGGTATTTACCTGACATTAAACTCGCCCTGGCGGGAGCGCATAACGGACAAGCCGCGTAGCCATCCGTAAAAAGCATTCCCTGCTTTGCCAGGCGGTCGATATTCGGGGTCTGGTAGAATGTGCTGCCGTAACAGCCGGCATCCCTTGCCCCCATGTCATCAATTAGAATCAGCACGATATTGGGCTTTTCAGGCCCCTTGTCTGCCAGGGGCAACATGGAAGGCAGCATGAACACTGATGCTGAGCTCTTTAAAAAGCTTCGCCGGGTTATAGGCTTTTTCGAATTCATAGATTCTTATCTCACAGTTTTCTCAATCTCTGCCAGTCCTGAATTCCACATTCCTGCGGAGGCTCCATCTCTTTGATCCATGTCCTGAAAAGATTCCGCAGCTTTTCCACGATCCCAGGGTGACTGGCGATAATATTATTTTGCTCACCGGGATCTCTATATAGGTCATACAATTCCAACTTTCCAGAGCCGGGATCGATAAGCTTCCATCTGCCTTTACGGGCGTACCAGCCCGCTGGCAATATATCAAAGTAACTTACGCACTGCTTTTTTGCCCTGGCCTTGTAAGAAGCAAGCTTCTTTTTATCCACACCATTAGGCCCGGTCCAGGTGTATTGGCAATTGGGTCCGGCCCAGCATAAACTCCTCTTGGGATTTGCCTGGTACTTACCCAGGAAAACGGAAAACATACTTTGGCCGTCGAGCACAAGTTCGTCCGGAATCGGAATCTTCCCGGCGTCCAGAATGGTCGGCATGATGTCCATGACAGACAGTATGTCCGTCCGCGTTTGCCCGGCAGGCACTTTGCCCGGCCATCGAACCACCAGAGGAACTCTTGTTCCGCCTTCATAGTATACTACTTCCGATTGAAAATACCCGTTTTCAGGTGTTTGGAATATGAAAGTTT
>CAYVUI010000132.1:0-11460 GCA_964454745.1 uncultured Pirellulales bacterium
GGCCGCCTGAGAAACTCAGTAAAATAGAAATATGGGCTTATTCAGCAAGCTCTATGTAGATGTTAAAAGCGGCAGTGATGACAATTCTGGCAAAATGGGTCAGCCGCTGAAAACCATCGAGGCCGCCCAGGAAAAAGCCAGGACGGCTCTTGCGAAGAATCCAAAACAGAATGTTACTGTTTATATTAAAGAGGGCAAATACTACCTGGACCGTCCGCTTGAATTTGACAGCCGGGACAGTGCGGCTTTGGGGTATGCTGTAAAGTATACGAATTACAATGACCAGAATGTCCGGATCATCGGCGGAAAGCCGGTTACGAACTGGACTCACTGGAAAGATGGAATTTACAAAGCCAAAGTGGAGCCGGGCAAAAAGTTTGGCGTGCTTTTTGAAAATGAAAGCTGGGCCATTTTGGCGAGAATTCCCAACCAGGGATACTTCAACGCGGCTGGGGGTGATAATCCCTCAAATAAGAAAACCATCCTGAAATATGATCCCGCCGATCTCACGGAACCATTTGATCACAAAAATGCAAATGTTCATGTCTGGGCTGGGTACGACGAAGACTGGGACGGCGGGAAGAATTATAACTGGTACTGTTCAAAGCTGCCTGTAAGCGGCATCAATTGGCAGGAAAACCAGATTACATGCACCTATCAATCTTTCTGGAACATTCACGAGCACAATCGGTATTATATCGAGGGCGCACTGGCGTTTCTCGACATGCCGGGGGAGTGGTGCCTTGATGACAAGCAGGGCGTTGTCTATTACAAGCCTTACCAAACTCCTATTGAAGAGCAGGAGATTATTATCCCTTCCGGCAGGCAGGTGATTCTTGTGAAGGGTACGCTTGACAAGCCGGTTGAAAACCTGATTTTTGACGGTCTGGACATTACCGTTAGCGATACCCTGGATGCATTTGCCATAGGTTACCCCCCTGAGGACGGGGGAGCCGTTACTCTTCGTAATGCCCGGAATATCACGATTACGAACTGTAGGATCTCCAACGGGGGATATGACGGCATTTACATGGGAAAGCTCAACCAGGAGCACACGATCAAGAATAATCTCATCGAGAAATGCGGTTTTTGCGGAATTACCGGGGGCAGCTTTGTGGTCGGAAAGGGGCCGTTTGACAGCCCTGAGGATGCTTATGTAGCGAAAAATGTGCTGATTTCCAACAATTACCTGCGCGATTGCGGCAGAGATATCCGTCATGGCTCGGGAATGTGGTTCTACGAATGCGGTGATTTTGTAATATCGCACAATCTTGTCGAGAACATGCCGCGGTACGGAATCAACCTGCTTGGCGGAACGACTTATAATTATATGATCAATTCCGTGGAAAACGGCGGATTCGGCGGTGAGATGTATGGGCAAAAAATAACCTGGGAAAACCATACTGATTTTTTATGCTGTCGAAACAACCGGATTGCTTTTAATGAATTCCGCGATGTGATGAAGACCAGCCAGGATGGAGGCGCGATTTACAGTTGGGGAACGGGCAAAGGCAATGTTGTCGAGAATAATTACGTTCACAGCATTGACTTGCAAATCCCGGACTCTTCGGCGGTAGGGATTTATATGGACGATGCATCGCATTACTTTACGGTGCAAAACAATGTTATCGAGGATATCAAGGGCGAGAAGTATCATTTCGCGATTTGCCTTAAGGGGGTGGATATCGTCTGTGAGAATAATATTGTCTATGACTGCGATCTTGCCGCCGCGGTATACGTATTGCAAACCGACCTTACCGGTTTTGCGGAAACCCCCGGCGGAATACGTCATGAGCGGGTGGATCACCTGGTTCTGGATCGGAACATCTATTATGACAATGAACTTGAAGCGGTGTACAGTATTACCCCGTGGAAGGATACAATCATCAAGTCTTCTGATTATAATATTATTTACCCGGCTGATCCGATCTCAAAGATAAGTATCAAGTGGGAGAAGAAGGACTGGCGATGGTGGACGAACCTTTTGGATGGAAAATTTGAAGGAAATTCAAAATTTGCAGATCCGATGTTTATCGATGCCGCGAACGGGAATTTTTCATTCAAGGCGAGCTCGCCCGCTCCTGAGATGGGTTTCAAACCGGTAGATGTCTCCAGGATGGGGTTGAAATCTGATTTTCCATTTATGGAGCATGTAACAAAAGCGGAATAATGTAAAAGCGGTTTCGAGTTTTTCCTTCAATACAGAACCGGAGATTTGTATGTCTTATGAAATCGGCATGGCGGCGTTAAACCTAGAAATATCCGACCGTGTTGCCCGAACGGAAGGTGCTTTTTCTGCAGAAAGACACTGGGAGCTTGTCAAGGCGGTTACAGGCATTGAAGTGAGCCCGCAAAGCCCCGAAACGAAGCAGCAGGCCGCGTCGAGCGCATTTGTAAAAGCGTGGGATTATGATTTCATCTGGTCTACGCTCATCTATAACCAGGTATTGGGTGATGTGCGAACGAGCATGGGCCACGCCGAGTATGATGCGGGCGGGACGGACTTTCGCGACGATCGGCAAGCGCATCAGTGTCCTTTTACCGCACCCGAGCAGGTCTTGGATTTTCAACCGTGGGAGGCCTACGGTCAAATCGACCACGCACGAGCGGTGAAGGATTTTGAGGACCACTATAAGGATAACTGCGGCAAGTACCCGGACGCGGTCAACTGCACGGGAATATACATTACATGCATTTCGGGCTTTATCGAGATATTTGGCTGGGACATGCTGCTGCTGGCGGCGGGAGTGGATTTACCGAAATTCGGCGAGATGACTAACCGCTACGCAACATGGATTCAACAATACTTCAACGCCCTGGCCGATTCGGATGTCCCGGTGGTGATGGTGCACGACGATATTGTGTGGACCTCGGGGGCTTTTTTGCCGCCATCGTGGTACCGTGAGTACGTGTTTCCAAACTACAAAAAATACTTCGCTCCCCTGCATGATGCGGGCAAGATCATCATATTTACTTCAGACGGCAATTATACGGAGTTTATCGACGATATCGCCGATTGCGGAATAAACGGTTTTGTGCTCGAACCAACCACGGACATGAAGCATATCGCTGAAAAATACGGCAAAACACATTCATTCCAGGGTAATGCCGACACGCGAATTCTTCTTGAAAACGACAAGAGTCAAATCGAGGCCGAGGTAAAAAGGTGTATGGAGATCGGCAAAGACTGCCCAGGCTTTTTCATGCAGGTGGGCAACCACATCCCCTCAAACACCCCCGTGGATGCAGCGATTTATTATAACGAATGTTACAAAGAACTCAGCAGGCGGGACAGGTAACCGAGTATGGCAAAGGTCAGTTTGAAAAAAATCGCCGAAGAGGCGGAGGTTTCAGTCACCACGGTGTCGAGGGTGCTTCGCGGCAGGGGTGAAATCTCGGAAAAGACGCGTTTAAAGGTGCAGAAAGTCGCCGATGAAATGCGGTATCGCCCCAACCTTGCCGCCCAGGCGATGCATTCGGGCAGAACACAAACCGTCGGTGTGATTATTCCCTCTGCGGGGAATTTTGATATACGCATCGCCTTCGGTATCCATGATAAGCTTGCTGAACATGATGTTGTGCCTATTACGCTGTGGACAAGTTTCAAGTGGAGCCGATCTGCAGATGGAGGTATCGACAATGCAGTCAAGCAGATTCATAACCTGATCGACCGTCGGGTGGACGGTTGTATCCTGCGTCCGCAGCTTGACTTTAAAGAGCTTTACATCAATGAGATTCTCGAACGTGAGATACCCATTGTGACGGTGGATAGAGATTTTCTCGGTTCTCATGCCGATTTTGTCGGCACCGATGATGTAGATGGAGCACGCCAGGCGGCCGAATATTTGCTTGGCCTCGGGCATCGCAGGTTCGTGCATATTGCCGGGCCTGATAGTGTCACGACAGGCAAATTGAGGCGTGAGGCTTTTGAGCAATGTATTGCTTCAGCTGGTGATGCCCAATGCATTACCTTTGTGGATACCTCTTTCGGTGAAGATGAAAACATCGCGGATAAGATTTTCGAGATTTCGCCCGCTGCCACAGCCGTTTTTGCCGCCAATGATCTTATCGCGAAAAATGTTTATCATGCAGCGCGAAAAAGAGGTGTGAAGATTCCTGGTCAGCTCTCGATAGTCGGTTTCGGCGACCTTGAGCCGGCGGAATACATGGACCCGCCTTTGACGACGATACGACAGCAACCATATGATATCGGCTATAAGGCAGCCGAAATACTCCTTGAACGAATTGAAAAGAAGACGGATACTGAGCCGAAGGCAATTTTGCTAAAGCCGCAGCTCATCGTCCGAAATTCGACGAAACAGCGATAAGAAGGATAACCAGGATGCATTTTACAGATTGGATGATTGTAGCAATTTTTGCACTGGTCATTACGACAGCGGCCATGCTGACTAAGCACTATACCCGAAGCGTAGCGGACTTTCTCGCAGCCAACCGATGTGCAGGGAGATATCTTCTCACCGCCGCAGACGGTATGGTTGCGTTTGGATTGACGAGCATCATCATGTTCTTTGAGATGTATTACAAAGCCGGATTTTCCGCCCAGTGGTGGCAGCTTGGGCTCTCACCCATCATTCTTTTTGTGTATCTAAGCGGCTGGGTGGTTTATCGATACAGGCAGACTCGTTCGATGACATTGCTTCAATTTTTCGAGCAGCGATACAGCAAGAAATTCCGTATTTTTGTCGGATTTCTTTCATTCTGGGTCTTCCTCATAACGATGGGGATCATGCCAGGCACAGGTGCAAGATTTTTTATTTATGCCTGCAATCTGCCCGATCAGTTCGTGCTGTTCAATGTCGAGATGCAGACCTTTCCGGTCGTGATGATTCTCCTGTTGGGTATGGGATTGCTTTTTACATTCATGGGCGGGCATATCGCCGTCATGGTAACAGACTTTTTGCAGGGGATGTTCTGTAATGTAGTCCTTCTCATTTTGATTATAGTTGTGCTGATACTTGTTCCCTGGGAGACTATTGTAGAAGGCCTCTCTGCAGCGCCCGACGATGCCTCAATGGTCCATCCACTAAGGACAACACAAACGGAAACATATGATTTCTGGTTTTTTTTGATCTGGGGTTTTAATTTTTTGTACATGTTCCCGGCATGGCAGGGTGTCCAGGCGTATAACAGTGCGGCCAGAACACCGCACGAAGCGAGGATGTCCCGTGTACTGGGGAACCTGCGCGGGATCGTGCTGTACAACGGTGTTATTATTCTTCCGATTGTCGCTTATGTGATAATGAATCATGCTGATTATGCTGATGTCGCGGCAGCGGTCAATGCACGCATAAGCAACCTGACCGGATATTACGGAAGACAGGTCACAGTTCCCATCGCGATCAGCAAAATCATACCTATGGGCTTTTTTGGTTTATTTATCGCAGCAATGCTTGGAGCCATGATCAGTACCATTGATACGCTTTTGCACGCATGGGGTAGTATATTTGTCCAGGACATTGTTCTGCCTTTCAAAAAGAATCCTTTCAGTCGAAGAACACACATGCTGTTGCTAAGGAGCGCCATTCTTGGAGTAGCGATTTTCCTTTTCGTATTCAGCTTGCTGTATAAGCAGAAACAGGATATCTGGCTTTTCTGGGCGATTATCGGCTCGTTCTATTACGGCGGAGCCGGGGCGGCGCTTGTCGGCGGGCTGTATTGGAAACGCGGGACGACCTGGGGGGCCTGGGCCGGGATGTTGACTGGAATTGTCCTGACGACGATTGCCTTTGTCGCCCAGAGGTTCGAGCTGGCCTTGCTGCCGGATTCACAGAGACTGTCTTTCATTATTATGATCGCTTCATTAACAATGTATATATTTGTTTCATACCTGCGCACACGAACAGGGAAAGAAAAGCCCTGCGATTTTGACAAGCTCTTCCATCGTGGAAAATACTCTCTCGAAGAAAAAACGGACGAACCGCCGGTGCCGCCGGCGTGGTGGCACAAACTGCTCGGGATTACCAGTGAGTTCAGCAAGCGGGACAAGTTTGTGTACCTGGCGGTTCTGATTAACGCACTTGTGACGATTCTCGTATTTGCCGTGGTGACGACTATGAATTTGTTTATCGATTTCAGTGAAAGCTTCTGGTTTAAAGTCTGGGCGGTCTATATCTGGAACGTACTGATTACCGGAATGATTGTTACCGTTTGGTTCTTGATCGGCGGCTCAATGGATTTAAAGGATCTCTTTAAAAAGCTTTCTATGAAAAAACGCGATGATCTTGACGATGGCATGGTAGTTGGAGGACAAAACCTTGATGAAAAAGAATGACAGGGCCTGTCAATACCGTTTGTGGAGTATCAGAATAAGATGTCAAAGAAAATAAACAGGAGACATTTCCTTAAACTCACCGGAGGTATGTGTGGATTAGCAGCAACTGGTGGATGTATTGACCTGAGTCGTTCTGCGCAAAAACAAAAAAGACCCAACTTTATTATTATAATGACGGATGACGCAGGTCCGGACCTTTTTGGCTGTTACGGTGGAAAAGCTAAAACCCCGAATATTGACAAGCTCGCCTCACAAGGAGTAAAGTTCGAAACCTGTTGGGCAACCCCGATGTGTTCTCCCACAAGAGCGATGATCATGACCGGACAGTATGCAAATAAAACCGGTTGGTATCACAACCAGCTGAGCGTTCCATTCAAATCGAATGGTTCTTATGCAATCGATTTCACGAAACATGGCATAAAACTCTTTTCTAATTTCCTCCACGAATGCGGATATAAAACCGCGATAACAGGACGGTGGGGTATTCCAATCGTCTTCGATCCCAAACGGCATGGTTTTGACGAATATTGCCTGCACGTGTATGGAAAGGAGGGTCTTCCTTCCGGCGAGATGTTTACCGGCCTGATTGAGTCTGCGCAGGGATACGGGTTTGGGCCAATCTATTCGCGATACTGGCACCCCGCGATTGTACAAAACGGGGAACTTTTGAAAACTAAACCCAATGACTTCGCAACAGATTTTTACGCTGATTTCACTCTTGATTTTGCAAAAAGGCACAAAAACTCACCTTTCTGTGTCTATATGCCTCTGCATTTGCCGCATCAGACTGCATTCAAAAAAGGCAATATGATCGCGACTACGCCCCTGTCCGGAAGACCGGGCAAACTGACCGGTGGGACTTTCGAGGAATGTATAGAGTACACGGATGTCATTGTTGGCCGAATCGTTGATGGCCTTAAAGAGGAAGGGGTACTGGAAAATACAATAATCATATTCACTTCGGACAACGCGACTTGCGGCATAGGCAAAATGAAAGCGACTGCCCACGGCCCTCGCGTACCCATGATTATCTATGGCCCAAAGCACATAAAAGCCAAAGGAGTTTCACATGAGCTTGTGTCTCTTGCAGATGTTACACCCACACTGATTGAATATGCACAAGGTTCAATGCCGCCCGTAAATAAAATGGATGGAGTAAGCCTCGTTCCTTATTTAACGGGAAAAAAGAGCGAGCATCGGAAATGGCTGTACAGTTATATCGGTACGGCCCGTATGCTGCGGGACAAAAGATGGGTACTTGAGGCCGTAGATGAACTCATGTACGATTCCCCCGGAAGATTTTACAATACAAAAGGCTCCAGCAATCCAAAAGATTATGTGGAGGTTACAGAATCGTATGATACCGAGGTTCTGGCCTCTAAATCGCGTTTTATCAAAAAACTCAAAGAAATCCCTCACTTGGATCTAAGCAATGAACTGCACAGAAAGGCCGTCGAAATATATAAAAAGTCTCCCTGGCCTCATCAAATGAAATAATCGGGAAAAGCGAAAAGAAGTTCAATATAAACGATAAGTACAAAGGATAATGTCATGGGAAATGATTTGTTGCGATTCCGTCAGATACACTTGGATTTTCACACGAGCGAGCATATTAAAGATGTTGCGTCCGATTTTGACCCTGATCAATTTGCTGATACTCTGGCAAAAGCAAAGGTTGATTCCATCAATCTGTTCGCACGCTGCCATCACGGCTGGCTCTACTATGACAGCAAGGAATTCCCTGAATTGATCCATCCGCATTTGAAGAATGCAAACCTGCTCAAAGAGCAGATCGAGGCTTGCCATGCAAGGGGCATTAAAGCTCCGATTTACTTCACAATCCAATGGGATTATCATACGGTTCATACAAATCCCGAGTGGCTTACCATTACCCCCGAAGGGCGAATTGAGGGCACCCCTCCTTTCGAGGCAGGTTTTTATCAGCATCTCTGCCTGAACACGCCTTATGTGGACTACCTTAAGAAGATGCTCGAAGAGATTTTTGAAACCCTGCCGATAGATGGATTCTGGTTTGACATCGTCCAGCCGATGGAGTGCTGCTGTAACTGCTGCCTGGGGTCGATGAAAGCAAAGGGGTATGATCCGCTCGACCCGTCACAGAGAATCGAACACGGCATTGAGGTGGTGCATGCTTTTAAAGCAGATATGACACGTTTTGTGAAAAGCCATGTAAAGGACTGCCTGATCTTCTACAACGCAGGACACGTAGGGCCCAAACACAGGAAGATCACAAATGCGTACACACATTTTGAGCTTGAATCTCTGCCTGGCGGCATTTGGGGATACATGCACTTCCCCGTCACGGCGCGGTACGTACGAACCTTTGGGATGGATTACCTGGGCATGACCGGCAAATTTCACACCGCATGGGGAGATTTCCATTCTTTCAAAAACAAGGCTTCCCTCGAGTTTGAGTGCTTTAACATGCTCGCACTAAACGCAAAGTGCTGCATTGGCGATCAGCTTCATCCTTCCGGAAAAATTTGTAAAGCGACCTACGATCTGATCGGTTCAGTATATTCATCTGTCGAGCAGAAGGAGCCCTGGTGCAAAAATGCAAAGCCAGTCACGGAAATCGGACTGTTTACGCCTGAAGAATTTCATTATACCGATGCCGTCAGCGGCCTGCATGCAGCGATTCGCGGCTCAGCGAGGATGCTCCAGGAAGGCGGTTACCAGTTTGATATCATCGATTCGACCTGCAATTTTGACACATACAAGCTACTCATTCTTCCCGACAACATCCCGGTCGATGACGCCCTGAGCACTAAACTCGAAAAGTACCTCGATCACGGCGGAAAAATCATCGCAAGCTATGAATCCGGAATGAACAAGGAAAAATCGAAATTCAATCTTGATGTGCTTTGTGTTGAATATACCGGACAGGAAGTAACTGATACGAAGGGTGTAGAAGTACGGGGCAAGTATTTCCCAAGTCATGATTTTGTCGACTACGTAGTACCAAAGGGAAAAATAGGTACTGGTCTGCCAGAAACCGACCATGTCATGTATATGCGCGGGCTTCCTATTAAGGAGACACCTGACGGCAAAGTTCTTGCGAATTCGACCTCTTCATACTTTGACCGCACTTACAAGCATTTCTGCTCACACTTTCAAACGCCCTCTTCAGGCAGGCAAAACGGACCCGCTGTGGTCGCAACCAAAAACTCAATATATTTCGCACATCCTATCTTTGCGAACTATGACACAAATGCGCCCCTGTGGTGCAAAAAGCTGTTCCTCAATGCCGTACAAATGCTGCTGCCGGATCCAATCATCAAGCATGACGGTCCCAGCAGCTTAATCACGACCGTTAACGAGCAGACCGATGAGAAAAGATGGGTGATACACCTGCTCCATTACATCCCGGAGCGGAGATCGACACAGATGGATGTCATCGAAGATGTAATTCCGCTGTATGATATTGAACTTTCTATTCTTATGCCCGACAAGCCCAAAAAGGTAGAACTGGTCCCTCAGATGCAAAAAATCGATTTTGACTATTCAAAGGGCAGAATTACTTTTAAGGTTTTTAAAATCGAAGGTCACCAAATGATAGCCGTTTCTTATAGATAAAGAAATTGATTGCTTTACAAAATACGGCTTTCTGTTAGATGACGGGATTGGGGTTCGGACTGGCTTTTCCTGAACCGCTGACAGCCTGTGGCAAAAAAATATATAGCCCTTTGGAATTATGATTTCATGATACCATTTAATCCTTGCTTAATCAAGTAGTTATGATAAACTTTTTACACGGAAAATGTATCCGAACAATCTGCGGCTAATAAATGGTTAAGTGTGCCGATCATAGCAACAATCACACGGTTGTTATGCCGTGAGCCAACGTTGCAGAACGAATATCTTCTTAAAGAAAATGAAATTCTCAGGTCCAAGATTACCAAACGCATGACTTTTACAGATGATGAAAGCTGGACTTTGGTTGAATCAGCTATGGCGATGGGCAGGGAACTAATGGAACAGATTGTTAGAATTGGTAAGCCTAAAATGATTCTCGCCTGGCAGAGAAGACTTGAGAATCAAAAATGGGATTACTCAGACCCCCGAAAGAACAATTCCGGCAGGCCCAAAACCCCGGTTGATATTGAGCGGCTTGTTTGTCGTATGGCATGTGAAAATGAATGGGGTTATGGCTGTATACAAGGCGAGCTTAGACTGGTACCCTTTTCAATGTTGTTTTCCACTTACGGCGGAATGGTTTGCCGCCTTCACCTGAAAGAAAAGGGTTCACTTGACGTGAGTTTTTATCAAGGCATGCCTCAGTATTTTTATGTGCTGATATGTTCCAGAAGGAGGTGTGGACATTTAGGGGGCTAACAACCGCATATGTTTTTTTGTTATTCACCTGCAGAGTCTCAAGTTTCTTTTGTCCAGGGCAACGTTTTCTCCAACGAATGAGTGGCTAAAGCAATAAACCCGTCACGTTGTTTGGGAGTGTGAGGATCAGAATATTAAGCCAAGATTCTTTCTTCGGGACAATGAGATGCTTTAGCCAGAACTATGTGGCACTCAACAAGCAAGCTGTATATCTGGGTGAGTTTGATGCCCCCCTGACCCTGGAAAAGCAGCTTGATTACTCCAAAAGCAAACTCGCGACAGGATCAACAATCGTATCAATAACCATATCCCCATCGACAAATTGTACATGAAACTCAGACTCACAAATATCCGGCAAATCAGATTTTATATGTTTTACTTTTTGAATTCCGTTCAGAAGCTTCTTTGAAATTCGAATCTTCATCCTTTGCGGGACATATTCAGCATCCTCTTTAAAAACGTTTTTGTCGATTGCATGTAATATAAAACCTTTTCTGTATTTATTGACGATCAACTGGTATTTGTTTTGAGGCTCTGCAGTCAATAGAGGTGTATGATCGAAAAACAGCATTAAATCTTCCCAGGCACCTTTGTCCGCACTTCTGTTAAGACAGGCTTCACTTGTAGCCACATAGTAAGCTTTGCCCTTGCCATAGCTATTCTCATACACCAAAGCACTTCCAATATTTTTTGCTCCATGCATCGCGACGGCAGTTACTGGCTGAACCTGTTTATACAATGGAAAACTATACTCTTTATCAGATATTATTGCAACATTTGCGTCGATTTGATGATCAATGATATTATTACCC
>CAYVUI010000133.1:0-10938 GCA_964454745.1 uncultured Pirellulales bacterium
GCCGCCTGAGAAACTCAGTAAAATAGAAATTAGGGCTTATTCAGCAAGCCCTAATCTAATAGTTTTCGGCGGTTCGTACCAGTGCCTGAACGTTTTCAAGCGGGATATCATAAAACAGGTAATCCGAAGCGGCGATCATGTGTTTGTGCCCTTTTGTGGTCTCGATGATCTCAATCGTTTTTTCCTCAATTTCCTGCACAGTGCCGTTCAGCAGCACATCCAGGCCGATATTTCCTCTTGTGCACATATCTTCCGGGAGAATTTCCCTCGCCTTGGCAAGGCTCTCGACATTGCCCACCGGCGGGGGGGAAAGCGTCTCAAAAAGGTCAATTCCCATCCGATTGTATAGTTCCATGTTCAAAAACGGCTGAATGGGTGAGCAGATATGCGTGTAAGTCAAGCCGCCCAATGACCTTATATAATCTGTAATGATCTTCGAGTCCGGAATCAGGAAATCTTCATACAACTGCGGAGAGAGCATTTCCGAGCCCGGCCCGCCGAGAAAGACGAAATCCGCTCCCGCGTTAAATACTGTCTTGCAAATGTCCAGATTGATATCGCGGACATAGTCACAGCAGTTCCGATAGGGTTCAGGATGGATCATTGCAAGCATGACCAGGTTGTCCACGGTTGGCAGGCCAAACAACTCAAACGGCTGGAGGTTCCACTGAACGGAAACCGGACCGTGCGGCTGGAGAATGTCCAGGTTTTTCCTGACCTCATCCGCGATAAAATCCAGTGCCTTCGCGTGCTGGTCCGCTGTCCATTTGACGATATCGAATGCTTTTTCGCCATCCTCAAAGCTGACAGGGTATTTCAGGGGTACAAAACCCTGTTTAGGCACTTCATGGCCCTTCCAGTACAACTGGCCGTATGGCGTATCCAGCCAGGATTCCACGATTCGCTCATTTACCTTTTCTTCGACCTTACTCTTCTTCGCAAAATCCGGATTCGCCTTGCCCACATCCGGCAGCCCGATGTTATACAGCGGATACCCACCCACAGCCTCATAAGCACGGATGGTGTCCTCAAATGTGGTTTCCGTATTCCACCGTTTACCAGCGAGCTTGGTATCAAAGCCGGCTCCCGCACCAACCTGAAGCGATACAAAGGGTTTTTCGCTGCCGTGATGGATGAAATCAATGAAATCTGTTCTTAAAGACATGTTGTCTCCATAAAATATAAATTTGCAAAGTAATTAGTTTGTCCTATAAGCTAATGTGTAGTGCATAATTTGTCAATCATTTAAGCACACAAAAAATACAGAGTGTTTGTTCGTAGATAACCGTGTACCTTACAAATGAGCAAAAAAAGCGTTTTTTCACAATATCTATATGCTTTATTTCACTAACGTCTTTCTCTTAGAATGAAAAAGGCCTTTTTTAATTAAAAATCCATTGACAGTTGTGTGCAGTGTGTGTATTATTTGTGTAATATAGGCTATTTAGGTACGGTAGATGATCAACAGCAACTCAATTCGTGAATTGGAAGTTAAACGTCAAAAACGAACCCCTTTGTATGAGCAGGTTCATCAGCAGCTTAAAAACACCATCGAAGCCGAATCCCTTCAGCCCGGCGACCGTCTTCCCGCTATCTATTCACTTGCCAAAAAATGGGATATAAATTATCGGACGGTTCGCAGCGCGTTTGAACTGCTGGAGAAAGACGGTGTAATCGTTTATGAGGCAAACAAAGGTGCTGTTGTTGCGGAAAACCATAAAATCAAAACCAGACTGGTGTTCTCTTACGTCCGCTGGATACGGGACGCATTTTGTGTGAGCATTTCAAACGGCATCCGAGATTATTGCGCAGACCGTAACATTTCTTTTCGAATGCTCGATGCGCAAAGGTCCGATGAAATCTTTCTCGATGCAATCCTGCATCCTGCAAAGGGAGTCGATGGCATCCTGGTCGTTCCCGAACATACTGAGAAGCATAAAAGGGCGGTTAAGGAATCTTTGGCCCTCGGGCACAAAGTGGTTCTTCTTGATCGACACATCCCCGGTGTAAATACCAGCTCCGTTTGTCCGGACCATTTTTCAGGAGCATACCAGGCTGTAAATCACCTTATTGAACAGCATGGTTTACCGGTTTATTACCTGGGGCGTTTCGGCGGTCCGACCTCCTGTCAGCTTTGGTATGACGGCTGGAGGGAAGCCATGCAAAATGCCAATATTTTTGATTTTGAAAAGTATTCTTTGGATACGAATCCATATGAAGAGGATTGTCCGAAACGATACAAGACCAGTCAGCAGGCCAATAATCAGGCTGCTGAAAATCTGCTGCAAACGATTAAACAGGACAAATTCTGCATATTTACCGGGAATAACTATGTGGCCCGTTCTGTATATCTGGCTGCAAATAAAAGAGGATTAAAAATAGGAAAAGATGTATTTGTCGTTGGGGCGGGAGATGCTCCAACCCCCGAAAGCTTTGTTCCGCCGCTCTCCTGCATATCTCAGCATTCACAGGAAGTTGGATATGAGGGAGCAAGGGTTTTGGATGAACTGATAAAGGGGGTTCAGAAAACAGATGTAAATGTGCTGCTGCCTACCAATGTGGAGGTACGAAAAAGCAGTATGAAAAACTAATATTTTACTTTTTTGAGAGGAGTCAGTTATGAAAAAGCTTTTTATGTTAATCTGTTTGCTTGCCGTGGTAAACGTGAGCCTGGCGGCAAACAACGTGTGGCAGGGTGACCTCGCAGGAGACGGCCTGTGGTGGACGCCCGGCAACTGGTCTCTCGGGACGATTCCCACCGCTCCCTCTGGAGATGTTGCCGTATTCAACAGCGACATCTATGCGGATTGTACCATCAACGATGCAAATGGTGTGGATATCGATGCCGGTATAATCTACATGGACACCGGTGTGCTGAACATCGACTCGACAAACGTCGAGACCGCCGGCATCTTTGTGGGCAATCCCCTTGGATACGCCGGAACGCAGGGCCCGGTACTGAACCTGAACGGTTCTTCAGCGATTTCCCTGCCGGCAACAGGCGAGCCGTTCAAGATTGGTATTGGCGCAATTCTCAATGACGCAGCCATGAACATGTACGGCACCTCTTCTGTTGACGTAGGCTTTATTCGCTTTGGACAGGACACCGGGGAAAAAACAGGTACACTGAACATGTACGGCAGTTCCAGTCTTACGATTGCAAAGCAATTTGAGCTGGGCTGGCAGGGAACGGGTATTATCACGATGACGGATGATTCCGTGCTGACTTCCTCTGCAGGTATCAGCCGGGTGGGCCGTTATAATGACGGTGCTACCGTTGCGGGTACCAATGAACTGAACCTGTCAGGGAACGCTGAGCTGACCGCGTATGGTCTGGATGTAGGTTGGCTTTGTGAAGGGCAGCTTACTGCTTCTGAAAATGCCGTCATTAATGTGACCGGCGACCGGTTCCGTGTAGGTCGAAACGGCAACGCTTCGGCTTCAGGTGCCGGAACAGCCAGTTTCTCCGGGAGTGCACAACTTACTTCAGCCAACTGGCTGCAGATGGGCGTTACCTTTTACAGCCCGGGCACTCTCAATATTTCGGACAGTGCGCTGGTAGATGTCCAGGGCTCTTTTTCTGAAATCGGCGTGAGTGGCTATGCCGAAGTAAACGTCTCCGGCGGTGAGCTTCGTGCGAATCGCTTCAGCATAGGGACTCCCTGGAACGGCGCAGCCGGTGTTGACAGGCAGGGCGTGCTGAATATTTCAGGTGACGGACTTGTGAATGTAAACACGATCAGTGTGGCCGGTGACGGTGGTGCACGCAATAACATCAATACCGTTACCATCAGTGGAAATGGTACTTTGCAGGTACGCACCGCGATCGAAACAAATGGAAGCTGGACGCCTGGTTACGGTACTTATGACATTAATGATGACGGCCAGATCGTAATCTTTGGCGACCAGACCAGTGTTGGCTCTATCCTGGCCAGCAACGGCGAACCGATGATTATGGCCAACGGCCGAACCCGGCTGCCTGACATTGTCTACAGCGAAGCGGATGACAAAACCTATATCACCGCTCCGGATATCAATGCCGCGTACCAGCCGACACCGGAAAACGGAGCCGACATTCAGCCGATTACCGGCTTTGATGTTGATCTTGGCTGGCTGCCCGGGGCAAGTGCAGTCAAGCACCATGTCTTTATCGGTACGGTTTCTGACGAAGTGGAAGCCATCGCGCCCGGGGATACCGCATCACCAATGTTCCTGACAACGATAAACGATCCCGATCCGTTGACGTACACCTACACCGCTCCTGAGCCGGATACCTTCTTCTGGCGTGTCGATGCTGAAAAGGGTGACGGCACGATTACCAAGGGTGCTGTCTGGCAGTTTACTGTCAACAATTACATTACTCTCGATGACTTTGAAGAGTACGAGGGCGGTGACCGTGACGGTTTGTTTAATACCATCTGGTCTGCCGGCGGTTCCGGTTCCATCCAGAACCAGAATGAGGACAATTACGTCGCGGGTCTGCCTTATACGGCAAATCCGGATAACAAAGTCTATGAATTTGCAAACGATGATTATGCCCTGCGGCTGAATTTCGTTTCCAGTTCAGACTGTACCGCGATCATGAATCTTAGTGCCCTTGGTTTCTCGGATATTGCGGGAACCGGCCTTGCGGCCATTGAAATTCCCTATCGCACCTACAACGCGGGCGAGTCGAATCTTTCGGTAATCTTCAGCGATGGCGTCAATTCCGTTGAACTGACTTACACCCCGGATGACCCGAACCTAAACGGCCTGATGTGGGAAACCGGCTCATGGGATGAGTTCTTTGTTGACCTGGATGATATCACCGCTGGCGGCGTTGATCTTTCCAGCGTGGATTCCATGACGCTCAAAATCGCTAACGCTGGCGATTCCGGTGAGATCTACTTCGACGACTTGCGGCTGTACTATCCGTATTGTAATGTTATCGGTCAGCCCGGCGGCGATTACGCAGGCGGCGACTGCGGCGGGGAGATCGATGACTTCATGGTTCTGGCCGCCTACTGGCAGGAACAGGGCCTGAGTGTTACACCAACCGCTGCGACGACGGCTCCGCTGGCATGGTACAAGTTTGATGAATCTGCCGGCGCGACCACCGCGGCCAACGCCCAGGACCTCTCCGGTGATACCGATATGGCACTGGGGACGGGTTCCAGTCCGAGCCTGGTTGTCTTCGGGGAAGCCGGAAAGAACGGTAATGCCGTTCTGCTCGATGGTGAACTAAGCGTTGAACTGCTCGAAATGGCCAATGCGACCAACATCTTTGACCAGGTTACCGATCAGATTACGTTTAGCTTCTGGTTCTATGGTGCCCAAAGGCAGGCGGTACGTAACTTCACGCTTAACGGGTATCTGCCCAACAACGACGTTCGCCTTGAACTGTGTACTCCGTGGGAAAACGGCGCCATGCTCTGGAAAGCCGGTAACCCCGCGAGTACTCGGACGTACCTGCGTTACTATCCGGATGATCTTTCCGAAGTACAGGGCCAGTGGAATCATATTGCGGTTACGAAGGATACCACGGCAGGAACTTCGAAGATCTACATGAACGGTGTCAAGGTCCGCCAGGAGTCCCGTTACGGGCAGGCGATGACCGGCACTTCAACGGATTCGATCATGGGAATCAGCAAGTTTATCATTCACCGTTATACGGGGAAGATTGATGACCTGAAGATCTACAACTACGAGCTCTCAGCCGATGAGATCGCATATGAAGCCGGTTTGACAACTCCGTTTGTCACGCCGTTCCCGGACGACTGGCCGGATGCCAACGACGACAATGTTGTCGGCCTCGATGATGCCGCAGCGTTGTTCCAGATCTGGCAGCAGGAAGTGGTCTGGCCCTAAACCGTTAACGTTTTTAAAGTTGTAACAACTGGGCGGCGGTTCACGCCGCCGCCCGTTTTTGATATTGGATGGATATTTCGGTGGTTGTCAATTACCAGGGAAAGGAAGCAAGATGAAGAAAAAGGCTTTTACATTAATTGAACTGCTGGTCGTAATTTCGATCATTGCCTTGCTGATGGCAATTCTGCTGCCGGCTTTGTCGAAAGTAAAAGCCATGGCCAGGGTAACGATTTGTGGAACCCGAATTAAGCAGAACATTCTCGGTGCCATTATGGCAGCGGAGGATAACAACGGCAATTTGCCCAAGGGCGGCCTCAATTACAAAGGCCAGCCTCGGGATTGGAACTTTGACGATGCGATCTCTTTTCGAGCGGAAGAATACCTGAATTTGTGTAATTATATCGTGGGAAGCGGATCCGTAGATATTCATCGGGTGATGGCGCCGGCGGAACTGGAAGATGCTGCAAATCGTGTGATTAATAGTGACGCCCGGTTGAATTTTGTTTGTACAGAATATCAGAAAGATTCCTGGAGTGCTGAAGGGATCAATACCATTCCGGTTGGAATGACAGAAGTTTCCATGCCTTATATTCATTCCTGGGGTGCAAGCGGCCACCATGTTGCCCGAATCGGGTATTGTTACCTTGCCGGTTTTGATACCGAAAGCTGGGACTGGCTTTCAGTACCCAATGATTCAGAAAAATACTGGAGGTCGCCAATGAAAACCAGTGATCGTGGGGACTTGGCGATGATTACTGACCGGGTTCGTTTTCTGCCCAATGGAACAGCAGCACCAGATTCTAAGCCTTCTCTCATCGCTCCGCATGCCCAGTCAGGAAAAACCACTCTGACAATTGAACAGGGCACATCCCCCTGGAGCGCAGCTTCTGAATTTACAAAAATCAGGTCCAATGTCGGTACCTTGGACGGTGCGGTTCGTACGGACCGTCTGCCTGACCTGAAACCTCACCATGTAACCATGAGTGACAACCGGGTCTGGTCCCACGTCGGTGGCGGAGATTACTATTACTGGTAAGATTTGGATCTCTGCGGGGCGGATCAGCTCAAGTTGCCGGTATGAGTTATCTGTGGATGTGTATATGTGCCCTAGGTCAGATTCCGCGTATCTGCCCGGACTTTGACGGCTTTCGCCGGAAAATTACCCCCAATACCCCCGGCGCAAAAGAAAAGCGTAAGTGTCTATTTTTCAAACACTTACGCCTTATTTTTGGAGCGGCCCCGAAGGGACTCGAACCCTCAACCTTCGGATCGACAGTGTTCGGCCCGATTTCGGTAACGATTGGAAAGTTATAGACTTATAAAAAGATGAAAATCCGCCCTCGACAAAAACCCTGCCAGATTGGGCGTATTCAAACAGACGGTAACAGATTTTAACCCGCCGGATTGCCCGTGTTTGGACTGTAATCTCAAACCAACAAACGGCTCCAGATTCCAAAAACTTCGCAACACAACCAAACCTCGTGCGTCAGGTTGCAAGCCTCCGCTTCTTTTGGCTGTCCCGAGAAGCCTCGGAGTTCCATTCTAAGCCGCTTTGCATTATATCCGACCAAAACAGCTTGTCAATGATATATATCGGTCAGTTTGAGTAATGTAAAATTTTAAGAAGCCATATACCTATTTGGTTTTAAGGCGGGCAAAAAAGACAAATTACAACATTTAATGAGCAATATAATCTATTCTTTTTGGGCTCAAATGGGGTAGAATTGAACTTAGTCAAATAAGTGTTAATAAGTTCCTTGGTGAGATATTGGAATGACTCCAAAAGAAAGACTTTTAACTGTTTTGAGGGGTGAGATTCCATATTATGTCCCAGTTTTACCGGACTTTTCAAATATGATACCTGCCCGTTTCGCAGGCAAACTTTTCTGGGATTTATACCTTTACTCTAAAATTCATTATTTTAAGGAGGTCCATGATGAGATATTTAATTCTATTGCTCGCTGTTATATCAGTTTATTCATGTACCATTGCAGGCACTCTTGATCCTGATAAAGTAGGATGTTCGCATGTGGGCGGTCTGTATAATTTCACCTCCCATGACTATTTAAACGAGGGAGCAATAACAATATACGATATAGGTTTTAGAGTTGTAAAAGTATGGTTCAATAATGATGTCCCCTCATTATATCCGTATAATTCCAGCTGGCCGCAATTTAACTCACTTAAGGAACTTGCGCAAACACAATATTTTGTGGCCCTTTTTTCAAAACCTTTTACCACATTTATACTCGAAGCATACTCAACAACGCCGGTGTACTGGCAGGACGGAATGAGCGCTGCGGAAACCGACATCGTATATAATGAATTTAGAGAATTATCGAAATACTTGTGTCAGACATACTATATGAGTGGAAAAACTTTTATCCTTCAAGACTGGGAAGGTGATAATGCTCTGGGGCAAAATGCGCCTCTCACAGCTGTACAGGGCATGATCGACTGGCTTAATGCTCGGCAGGACGGTATAGCACAGGGACGAATAGAAGGCGGCATGACAGGCGTTCTTGTCGTGGGAGCGGCTGAATGCAATAAAATTTGGGGTTCCCCATGGTCGGGATACAGGGTCGTTAACGCGGTCTTTCCATACACTCATATGGACCTTTATTCATATTCCTGCTGGGAGGCGAAGACGGATCAAACTCTGCTTTTGTATAATCTGAATGCTCTTAAAGCAAATGCACCAGACAGCAGTTTGTATGGTGAATGGAACATTTATGTCGGAGAATGCGGCCTAGCGGAACTGGATTTTGGCTCTCAGGCACAAAAAGACTATACTCAAATGCAGGTGGAAAGCTCACTGAATTGGGGAGCAAGGTTTGCAGTTTACTGGCAGGTTTACTGTAATGGTATTAACGGCTCTCTTAACGGCTGGTGGCTGGTTAGAGATGACTGCACTTTGCCGCAAGTGTGGAATTATTTTTATAATGGTTTGAACTGAAAATTTTTCTGGATGCAGCAGGCAGGGCTTCCAAAATTCTTGTGCCATTGGATGAGGTAGCCATGTTCAATTGAAATCCCAATTTACAGTGATCCTCTAATTCTAAGAGGCCTTTATCGACTACGCCAAAAATTTCAATATCGACGTATTCATGGGTGAATTTTTCCCTGTTAGTTTTTCAGGCGATATGCCACGAAGCTGTGGAATATTGCCAGACATAGTTGGCCTTTCTTATGCCCCTGAAAATTGGGAGCCTCTGAGACTGCCAGGAATTATGGAAAGCATTATTTGAAATGAAAGATTATCAATATGAGATATAGCATTTTTTGTATGCTTATTGGGTGCTTTTTAATTATTTTTTTTCTAATGTCATGTGATTCATCTGAAGCCAAGAAGGTAAACTTGAACACTGATGAGGACCCTCTTGATCGATTTAATTATTCTCTTGGAACACAGACTTTCGATCCCAGATATCAATTCACAGATGAAAATTGCCTTGTTGAAACAGCCAAGGAAATACTTGATATGGGTTCAAATATACTGAAAATTTCTATCAGTTCGAAAGCCTTTGAACTGTATAACATTGAACGCAATCCCGATATTCACTCGTACCGCGATCTGCTGACAAAAGAAGAGCCTTTCCGGCAAGTGCTGGACATGCCTTTTGCTTTTTATTTTTTCTGGTGTCATACTTCTACTGATGACGAAGAGGGGATATGGAAAAAGACGTATAATTGGCATGAGGGTTTTTCGGAAGAGGAAAAGCAAGAGGACTATCGTCAAATATACGACCTGACCGGTTATCTTTTACAGAAGTTTTCCGGAACCGGTAAAAGCTTCTATATAGGCCACTGGGAGGGTGACTGGATCCTTATGGGGAAGCCTTTTAATCCTGAAAGGACTATTTCCGATGCGGCTATATCAGGATTAATAGGCCGTCTTAATAATCGCCAGTTGGCTATCGATAATGCTATAAAAGATATGCCTCATGAAAATGTAGACGTTTATCAGTATACCGAAGTTGTGCTTGTTGAACACGCTATGAAAGGCAAAAAGACCATAACCAATGATGTTCTTCCTTATGTGAATGTCGATTTTGTATCTTTTTCCAGTTACGCTTCGCTGGGCCCTTACTGGCAAAAATCATTGACCATGGAGAAGCGAAAAGAGTTGCTAACCAATGGTCTTACCAAAGCTCTTGATTATATCGAACTTAATCTAAAGCCCACTGAAAAGGATTTGCCATGGGAGAAGCGAGTTTTCATAGGTGAATATGGATTTAAAATTACGGCTTTAGAGTCTTATGAACAGCAGGATGAATTTACCAGAGCGGCTGCTTCTGCTGCACTGTCCTGGGGATGTCCTTTTGTACTCTATTGGCAAATGTATGATAATACGCCTCAAAAGGGCCGCGATCAGTCAGAAGCAGAAGGTTTTTGCTTGATCACGAAAGACCAAAAAAAACTTCCAACATACTGGTCTCACAAATATTACTATGACAAGTCAAGGGATTTTGTTGAATCTTTTCAAAGAGACGCAGGACGCGCTCCGACAGGTTTGGAGTACAGGACTGAGGCTTTGAAATGGCTGGAGGATAAATAGATAGTTTTTTGTTGAAAAAGAATGGAATGTCTATGAAGAATGTGAGGGAATTTTGTATAACCTTAAGAAAGATCCTTTCGAGATTGGACCCCTTGCCAATAATTCGAAGTATGATTCATTACGAAATGAGAGGGTTCGAGAGCTTCGCAAGTGTCTTGACAGCACTGCATGAAAAGGTGCGAAAGTTTAGGGTTGTCTCTGTGCGAATTTTTCTATCAGAAAGGATTGCTTAATGTCACTGATTGATATTGCCATTATTATTGCCTACTTTTTAATTGTAATAGGCTTGGGAATTCACTATCAGAAAAGTTCTTCAAAAAGTTTACAGTCGTATTTCCTGGGAGATAAAGACATCCCTTGGTATATGCTGGCATTCTCTGGGAGCGCTTCTAATTTTTCTCTTTGCGGAACCGTCTGGCAGATATCCGTTCTGTTTTTATTAGGTATGAAATCGTTTTGGATTCACTGGGCATGGGGGTTTATAGTTCCTGCAGTTTGGATGTCTTATGTTGCAATATGGATAAGACGCAGTC
>CAYVUI010000134.1:0-10734 GCA_964454745.1 uncultured Pirellulales bacterium
TTTACACTTTTTTCACGCAACTTTACAGCATTTCTTTTCCGCAACAGGAACTAGATATCTGGAGTGAGGTAAATGAAGTGACAATCGCACAACATGGAACATTTGTTGTGTGTTTATAATCATTTCAGTTCAAGTCTTTTTCTCATTCCAATTTTGCAGGTAAAAGGTAAATATTGTGGTCCGTAAATAAATGAGTAACGGATATTTAAGTAAACACAAAACATAAGGAACTTGAAAGGGAAGGAGAAGGAAGATGAGTAAAATGGTGAGATTGAGATATTTGGGTGCATTGCAAAAGGCAATACTTTTGACTGCATGCGTCATTTTGGTTAGTAGTGTGCATGCAGAGCTGATTACCTTTGAAAATGGTACCTATGGTGTAACGGCTGTAGATAACATGGTCGTTACGAATCAGTACGATGGTTTGACATTTGGTACACTGCCCATGGGGAGCAGTGACTACGCGAACATGGGGCCGGCTTATCTTGAGCAAAAGGGGCCGGGGACCAAATACAACTCGAACGATCCGGAAAGTGCCTGGAATGGTGCCAATCAGCCGCCGCATACCATCGGATTCAACTACAATCCGGACAGTGGAGATACTGCCGCTGTTTCTGATTTTGTTGCCTACGGTGCGGGACTGGATGGATTAAACCAGATGCAGCGTGACGCCTATCTGGGTGATTTCTTCCTTCGGACGACGCCTTTCAGCACGGATTCACTGATTGTTATCAATGAAACCATGGCGATGAAGAACATGTCGTTTGAAATCTGGGATATCGATGGATCCCCGAATAATCGGGGCGGTGAGGGATGGAAGGTTACCGCTTATAATGGTGACTGGATCACTCCGGTATTTGTAGATTATACGCCCTTTATCGCGGGTGTCGCAGAAGGCGGCGGTGGTAATGATGACCTGCAGTCATATGATGGCCAGCGGATGTTGCAGGTCATCAATAACAATATTGTCTTCGATCGCTTTGTAATCAGTTTCGAGACCAATGTTGCAGGTGCTGTAATGAAGACTGAAACTGTGGGTCTGGCATTCAACAACTTTGAGTATACTGCTGTGCCTGAGCCGATTACGCTTTCTCTGCTGGGGCTGGGCGGGTTGTTCCTGCGGAAACGCAAATAAGCAGCCTTGATTTAACAGGCGGTTTTCATCAAACTCAAAAGCCGTTCCTTTCACAAGGAGCGGCTTTTTTATTTTTTCGTTTGTGGAAATAGCCTCATTACCTTTTGAAATACCCTGATTTGCTTACAAATCGGATTTTCTGTAATTACTGCTTCCAGGCCCTTGAAAAGTCGTCAAAGTCTTTCAGATTTTTTCCATCAGGCGTCTGGAGCCAGTCTTCTGCGAATTTGGCCAAGTCGTGCTCATCCACCTTGCAATCCGGGTATCCATCCGGGCCGGAAACATCAAATTCATTCGAGCCATAATAGTCCCGGCAGGGCACACTGACCTGTCCCCAATAGCTTGAATTATTATACGCAACGGTTCCGGAGCTATCGACTTTATAACCGCAGCGGGCGATCAGTTGCGGACGTGTCTGGAAAGTATCACCGGTCTCGCATAAAAGCTGTATAAGCTGTTCTTCCAGGCCGGCCTGAATATCAGCATAGTCGGGGTGGTTGACGCGGTTGCTCATCTGGTAGGGGTCAACCTGGTTGTCATACAGCAGCCAGGGTCCATTTAAATCGCGGACATACGTATAGCGTTTTGTACGCACGCCGCGATATTCCCGGCCCCTGGAGATATTCCACTGGCCAAACGGGCTCGGGCAGGTAATTAAAGCGGCTCGGTCAGACGGCGGGGCGGTACTGCCAAGGATTTCAGCGGAAAAATCCTGCCCTTCGCATGTGTCAGGAATCGGAATACCGCTAAGCCCAAGAACCGTCGGCATGATGTCCGGTGTTCCCATGGGGGCTTCGATTGTTTTAGGTGTATTGCCGGGCACACGAATCAGCATTGGAACACGAATTGACTCATCCCACGGTTGCTGTTTTTTCGTGTAACCGTGCGAATAAAGCATGTCGCCGTGATCGGACGTAAATACGACAATTGTGTTTTGATCGAGGCCGGTTGCCGCAAGTGTATCCATCAGTTGGCCGAAATAGGTGTCCAGTGCTTCCATATGGGCATAATAGCCTGCGTAATCGCTTCGGGCGTTGCTTAATTTATTCGAGGGCACATTGTCCCGGATATCGAGGTTCATCGCGTCGTATTTGCTCAGCAGATTTGTCGGCCCTGTGCGATAAGGAGCGTGCGGTGGTCCCCAGGACAGCACCAGTGCAAATGGGAACTCATCCGCAACCCTGTCGTGAAGAAAGCCGATTGCGTCATTGGTCTGGGCCTGGGCGTCGTATCCGGGCCAGGTCAGTTGTGTTTGATTGTATCCGGAATAGTATTTTGAATTATTATAGTCATGTGTGCATTCCAGTGCTTTAAAATACTGGAATCCCTGGCGTCTGGCTGGGGGAATATAATTGCTTCGACCGCTGCCGTCCATGTGCCATTTTCCGATAAAGGCGGTCATGTAAATCTGCATAGCGTAGGCGTTGGCCAGGGATACCGCCTGAGTATTCAGTTGTAAGTCGTTTAGAAAGAGGCCGTGCGTCAATGGATACTGGCCGGTAATCATACTGGCCCGATATGGACAGCAAACCGGACAAGTGGATACTGCATGGGTATAATTCACACTTTCGGCCGCAAACTGGTCAAAACGGGGTGTATCCACATCAGGATTGCCGGCGTAGCCCATGTCCTGCGCACGCCATTGATCCGCCAAAACGAACACAAGATTCGGTCGGGAACCCGGCGAATCACCAAAGGCGAATTCCGAGGGCAGTACACTAAGCGCGGACGCCCCAAGTAAAGTGTGTTTAAGAAAATCCCTGCGACTGTAGGTTTTCATCATCTCTCTCCGTATCTGTCTGCGTGCATCCGTCTGAATAACAGATAAATCTAAAGCTGTGCAAAATTTATCTCTGTATGGCAATACCTGTTACTAGTATGAATAGTATACAAAAGAGTATCGAACTTTTCAAGTTAGAAATTCATTACAGACAGGGCCGTATAGATTATTCCGGATGGAATATAGACGATATCTCCCTCTCCGGCAGGAAATCGTAAGCGATTTTCAGGGTGATATTTCGGAAAACACCTATTGCAAACACTCAATATGGTGTTTCAAGGTCGGGATATCCGGGCCGCTGTATATTTTTTCGAGATTAACCAAATAATAACAAATCGCTTATTTTGGGCTGATAAACACAGTTTATCATGTAAAAAAGTAATTTAGAGTCTATTATTCTGTGTTGGATTGACAAGATTTTACTTGATTTTTTCGCAGATAGTCCTATAATAAATGCCAAATTTGTTGATGTGTACGGAGGCGATGGTAATTTTTTTTAACGCTTAATTCTAAGCGGAGGCAGGTCATGATGAATAAACCTAACGTACAGTGTTTCCTCATTCTCTCTATCCTTGTGTCAAGTGTGTGTTTTTCGGCAGTTGAATTTATTATGGTCAGCCCGACGGCGGTAGCTGGAGAGACTACCCTCAATGTGGGCGACGACGTGGTGATCCAGATTCAGGCACAATTTGATGCCGACCCTGCGCCGGGTAATGGGGTCGTATTCTGGGAGTTGGATTTTCTGCTCGACGAGATTCTCGAAGGCGGAATTCTGACAATCAGCTCTTTCGACATCTTTTTGCCCGAAGGCCCTGCTGTGATTACTTCAGGGTTTTTGGCGCCGAATTCACCGGTTCAAGGCGCCGGCGAATATTTCGGTATTTTCGCCCTCCCGCATCCTTCGGATGTGTGCATCGGTGGTTACGACCTTCTTGCCGAGGTTACGTTATCCGGGATTGGCGAAGGTACGCTTGATTATGAGCTGGGCAATTTCTCAATTGGCGGCAACGACAATGGTTCCGGAGCCAGCCTGACTGGGTATTTCAATGCGAATGGTTCGGATACCGTATTTACGGTCGTTCCTGAGCCGGCGAGTCTCCTGGTTCTGGCAGGTATGGGTATGCTGGCAAGGATCCGCCGCTCATAAAAGCCTTTTTTGGGCTGAAAATCAAATTGGCGTAGACAGAGTATGCGGTTTATCTGATTTGTGAAATCGCATGAAGTGATTTTATAGCGGGCTGTTTTTCTGGAGTAGGAAGATGAAGGCCCTTACCAAAGACAGGGATGTAGGCGCGGCTTTTATGCCGTTGCGCTGGGTGCTCGGGGTGATGGTGATGCTGTGCCTGGCAGCCGATATACCTCGATGTTTCGCATTAACCGGTGAGAATGTACTGGTGCTGGTCAATGAGAACAGCAAAGCCAGTGTATACATATCCTATCTATACCGCGATTACCATCCGGACATTCCGGATCATCAAATTCTTGAGCTGGGAGGCCTGACTGATTGTTGCGGTCAAGACTGCACATCCGCGGATGAGATTATCTCCCGCGCAGATTATGAAGACTACATTGCCGATCCGGTACGTAATTATCTGCTCGATCCCAATCATCCTGACAGGATCGAACGGATCAGGGTGATTGTCACCACAGCAGGCATGCCGTATCGTATTGAGGATTCGATTTCCCAGTATCATGATGTCATTTATCCCAACGGCTCCAATCCGGACCGTGTGATTAACAATGAAGTCTATGTCAACGCGGCCTCGGTGGAATCAGAGCTGGCCTGCCTGTGGTTCGTGGATTATGGCGTGACTCCTCTCTCTTCGCAAAATCGCATGGTCAATCCTTACCAGGGGTACCGCAACAGCCCGATCACAGATTTCCAGAGGCGAGAGACCTGGAACACAGCTTTTACGTGGACTGCGGCAAAATCGAACATTCCCAGCGTATCCCGCCCCCGGATTGAAGGCCGTAGATATGGATACGGTGCCATCAATCGCAAGCTCAATGCCGGGGATATCTACCTTACCGCTCGTCTTGACGGGCCGAAACATGAAGGGGCAAGTGCGACGCTGGATGTTATTCGCTCAGTGCGTGCCATGCTGCATAGGGCGTACCTGGCCGAAACCGAAGGCATTGACCCTTTAAAGGCCGTAATCGTTCTGGATGATGCACTGGACACCCCCCAGGCACCTTCGTCTTTTGTCGGTGACGTCAATAATAACCGAACGTTTAATTTGCCTGAAAGCTGTGATTACCAATGCTGGAATCCAGACTGCTGCGGCCCGGGTGATGTGACCACTTTGCGGGTTGCGGATGACTTTTTCTCCTGTTTCTACCAGTGTGTTACAGATGGGAGCGACTTCGGGCTGGACGATTTCTTTGACAATGTCTATCCTTCCCGTGAAATTAATACTGATCCGAACCTGTATGCCGGTCTTATGTACCCGGCGTGGGAAACACTGATTATACTGGACGAACGTCCTCTTGAACCGACCGGGATGGATAAAATCCAGCAGGCATCAAGCTGCTTTAGCGGCCGCAGTCCTGAGCAGGGCGTTGTCTTTTATTCGGGATATGGAACCAATGGCGATGAAAGTCTGAATTCAGATTATCTAATTGAAGCAGGCCCAAACGGCCTTGCCGCGGGAGCCCTGGCCGACGGGGCGGTCTTTACATCCGTCGAGAGCCTAAGTGCGGTTACCTTGTTCAGCAATTGTAACAGTCACCCTGTGAGTCAGGGGAAAATGATCGATTTTATTGAGGCCGGTGGTTCCGGAGCGATTGGGTACTCTTTTGAGCCCCAACCGGACGCTGCGATTGACAATGAATTTCTGGTCTATAACCTCTTTGCGGACCACGATGGCGATTCTTACGCTGATATGACCTTTGTGGAAGCGGCGTTTACCGCAATCCCTTACCTGAGCTGGTGCGAGGTGGTCATTGGCGATCCGCTGATGCGGATCAAATATGACCTGACGGGCAAATCTGCCGCCCGGGCGTGGTCTTGGCTTGAAGGGGACGCCAACGGGGATGATAAAGTGACCTTTTCCGATCTCTGGGAGGTACAAATGTGCCTGGGTGGAAGACTGGATGATCCGGATAAAGTATATCTATATAATGACCTCTGTGATTTAGATAAGAACGGAAAGGTTACATTTGCCGATTTATGGGAGGTAAACTTCCGGATTGGGAGTGTTAAATGAAGTAAATTTTAATTGAGTATTACTACTCAATTTTTAGTAAAATCGTCATAATCGTTAAAATCATCTTGACACTCTGTGTATTGCTTTTAAAATGCCATAAGAAGATGAAGTTTTAAAAAGGAGAAGGAAGATGAGAAGAATAGGATTATTCTTAATTGTAGCATTGTTGGTGGGGACAGCTTTTTCAGCCATCGTAAGTGATCTCCAGATTATTTTACCCAGTGGTACTACATGGTATGATGGTCTCGATCAGGAACTGGATATCGAGTTTGGAAATGCGGATATCGTCGTTGGCGAACTGCAGGTATTCGGCAGTGCTGATTTTGAATATGAGCTGAAAAACGCCACGTTTCAATTTGAGGCTGCAAGCCTGATTCAGGATGTTTTCCCGACCGGTATCCCTTTTGCGCAAGGTGTATTTGCAGGCGGCTCCGTTCTTGAAATTTACGGCGACCTGCACGAAAAAGGCAATGTGACGCCGCTCGGTCAGGGGCTGATCCTTCAGGCACAGGTCACTTCTGCGACCATCGGATTGGTTGAATTTGCCGGTAATAATGTAACCACCACTGCGGATATCGATCTGGCGGTTACCGGCGGGGCACTGTCGAACGGCTCTGCTGGCGGACTGATGATTTATGATTTCCAGATGTCATATCTCTTTAATAGCAACGAAAACCCCGACACAGGCGGAGGGGTTATGAATTTTGGATCCTCGGATTATGTCACGGGTCTGACCGGCGGTTTTGTTGAAATCGATGCTCCGCTGCCGGAACCGCTGACTTTACTGCTGTTGAGTGCTGGTTCTGTCTTTTTTGCTCGCAGGAGATAAAACTGATAGATTTCGAGAAAAGAAGGAAAATGAAGAATAATAAAGGATAATGAAGGATGGAGGCATGAAAATGAAGAAGGGCTTTTTGGTATTTTTAATGTTGGTTTGCGGGGTAGGTTTTACCTTCGCAAGTAATGTAGTCTCAATCATCGAACTGGGTATTGACGGTGCGTATTTTACAGGTCTGGATCCGGATAATGGAACCGGTTCACTGACCTGGTCAAGCACGGGCGGAACGGCGATTGCTTATGTTGACGATACGGCGCTGCCGACGATTTTCACGTCTGATGTAACCATGAACTTTACAAACGGCTTTGATACCAGCGGTTCACTGGCTTCTGCTAAGTTCCTGGCGGGCACCTGGTCTGTTGACATCAAGCTCGGCGCACTGACAATCGCTACGTTTTCCGGTGTTCTTTCCTCTCCGTATTTTGAAGAGGCAACGGATGTCAGTGGTGAGAGCCTTGTCGGCGGTGCAGTAGCTACTATTGGCGTCAGCACCATTTTTGACAACTCATATTTCGATGGCTTTGCTTCGATTGGTACCCCGGATATTGGTATCAAAGGGTTTACCTCTTTCGATCCCGGTCAGGGTATTTCGGACTACCAGAGCGACTGGACGGCCGATAATATCATCGTCGAGCTCGTAGCGGACGAAGGGGCAATCCCTGAACCGATGACACTGGGCCTGCTGGGTCTCGGTGCGGTTCTGCTTCGCAAAAGAGCATAAAGCGGCGAGATCAGGATATCCTGAAGTGAGGATGTCTTGTAAATAATATATTACATGTTTTTGGGGCCTGTGTTCCACCGCAGGCCCTTTTTATTGGTATGGGCACCTATCTGGGCATTATGGGTGTAATTATTCCTTTATCGTGACTGCTGTCCGGAATTTTCCAATATTTTCAAAAAAAGGGTTGATTTTTCCTGTTTCGACCTGTAAATTATTCGTTTTCTCTAATATACAAGAGCCTGTATCAGGAGCGGTAAATGAATTATTGCGGACCAAAGTTGAGATTGAGTCGAAAATTAGGGGTTCCCGTCGCGGAAACTCCCAAGCACGTGACGCCCAAGCGCGAAAAACGCCCGGGCCAGCATGGCTTCCGCCGCGGACGGACGACGCTGTATGGACTGCAGCTGAAAGAAAAGCAGAAGCTTGCTTATTATTATAATATAGCCGACAAGCAGATGCGGCGTTATATGGACATTGCGACAAACAGCAAGCGCTCGACTCCTGTGGAGCTTCAGGAAATCCTTGAAACACGCCTGGACAATGTCATCCGCCGGCTTCGCTGGGCACGCACGATCTGGCAGGCTCGCCAGATGGTCGCACACGGTCATTTTCGCCTGAACGGCCGCCGTGTCGATCTTCCTTCTCACCCGGTAAAAGCTGAAGATGTTATTACCGTCCGCGACCGGAGCAAGAAGTTTATTCAGGCCAGTGCCGAAGCAAGCAGTTCGATGGGGTTTGCTGTGCCGGAGTGGCTTACAGTTGACGAAGGCAAGATGCAGGTGAAAGTGGTTCGCATGCCCGAATTTGACGAAGTTCGCCTCCCGTTCGATCTCGATTACAGTAAGATCATCGAGTACTACACACGGTAATTTCGCTTTACGAAACAATCCCAAACCCTGCTTTCAAAGAGCGGGGTTTTTTATGCGCCGTTCCACTTGCCAAACAGCGTCAGTGCGGAAGTCTTTTCGATCTCAACATCCGTAAATGTGCCCGCCAGCGATTCTGGACCGTTAAAGACCACGATGTAATCGTCTGCCGTTCGGCCGATCAACTGCGGCATATCCTCATGCTGGGCCCGGTTCAGGTGCGGCTTTTTGCTCAATCCCTCGACCAGAACGGTAAATTTTCTGTTCTCAAATCGCAGATTCTCCTCTTCGCTGATCTTGTTTTGTATTTCCAGCAGCCGGATATTTCGCTCCTGCTTGATCTCGGCTGGGATTGTATCGGCCATGGACTGGTCCGAATCCGTGCCCGGCCGCGGCGAGTACTTGAATACGAAGCAGTTCTTGTACCGAACCCGACGAATCAGGTCGCATGTGTCCTTAAAATCTGACTCGCTTTCGCCCGGGAAGCCCACGATAAAATCGCCAGCAATGGCAATCCCCGGCACGGCCTCGCGTGCCCGATCGATCAGCTCAAAGTAGTGTTCCCGTGTATATCCCCGGTTCATTCGCTCGAGGATCGTATTCGAGCCGCTTTGCGCGGGCACATGCAAGTATGGACATATCTTTTTGTTACTCGCCATCACGTCCAGAATTGAATCCTCAAACTTGCCCGGATGGCTTGTAATAAACCGGACCCACTCAATCCCGTTAATTTCACTGACCTGGCCCAGCAGCTCACCGAGCCCCTGTATTGGCCCCTGGTCGGGCTCATCATGGTATGCGTTGACGTTCTGTCCGAGCAGCGTCACCTGCCGAACGCCGCTGTCGGCGAGCTTTCGAACCTGCGAAACAATCTCACTGGCCGGCCGCGAAATCTCCGGCCCCCGTACATAAGGCACAATACAGTACGAACAGAAATTGTTGCATCCACGCATTACCCGCACAAAGGCCTGGTTTGGCGTCTGCTGAGGTGCTGTATCGTATGTGTACTCAAATGAATCGAGCCGCTGGCGTTCCTCCCGCGTTGCGCCCTGGCGGATATCCCCCGCAACGGCGATTTTTTTCTCCTGCTTTGTCAGTGCCTCCTCGATCAGCCCCGGCAGCAGGGGGATTTGCCCCGGCCCGCAGACGATATCCACGGCCTCATTTTCCGCGAGCCTGTCACCCAGCCGCTGGGCCATACAGCCGATAATCGCCAAAAGCAGGTCCGGACGCTTCTTCTTTAAATGCGAAATATGCCCGATATTCGAGAGTACCCGCTGCTCGGCGTGATCCCGGACGGAACAGGTATTGATGATAATTACATCCGCCGCGGTGACCTTGTCGGTCAGCTGTAAACCCCGCTGGGCCAGGGCGGACGAGACCAGCTCGGAATCGAGCTTGTTCATCTGGCAGCCGAAGCTCTTAATATGTACCTTCAGTGTATCCATAGACCCGGCATTATACCGATTTTGCCCGGCCTTTTCAATCCATCTCGGTCCTGCCGCGGATTTTCGCATTGACATTTGGCCGAAAAAACGTAAAAATAATATCTGGTAAACGCAGCCTGTCCGGGCGGTATCCGTGCGGATTTGGCAGCAGGGCCTGTAGCTCAGCGGTAGAGCAGGGGACTCATAATCCCTTGGTCGTGGGTTCGAATCCCCCCGGGCCCATTATGGGTGTGTTTTTATCATTTTGCGACATCCCGCAAAGCTCCGCATTTTCATATGAATCGTCGCATTGATAAGGGGTTACGTCAATTTCGTCACAAGTACCTTGCGAAGCATTGCAAGTTTTCTCTGGGTGGCCCTGCACCCGATTCTGCACCCTCGATTCCGCATCATTCAGGACTACCATTTTAGCCGCTTCCTGCATGTCCGCTTCGGTGATCTGGGCGTAATGCTGCATAGCCACTTCAGGACTGTTCCCAATCCATGAACAGACCGCCTTGACGTTACCGTTCGTGAGTTTGAACAGTTCCGTCTCTCTGGTGCTCCTGCAATTCTGAAAAAGCTTAGGCCACGGTTCCAGACCAGCCCCAGGCCGGGCACGCCGGCCTCGACCTTCTCCAGCCCCCTGGCCGTTGCGGCGAAGGCCTGGACGTTGGCCGTCTCGACAAAGACATTCTTCATGGGTCCTCCTTGGTTCTCCTTGGTTGATGATCAAAACCGCCTGGCTGCGGCGGCGTGCG
>CAYVUI010000135.1:0-10634 GCA_964454745.1 uncultured Pirellulales bacterium
TTTAGGGTTTTAGAACTATTTTTTCCTATCAAACTACGCTTGTTTAAGGGCTAGAGAATGATGTCCGACTTGTATCTTTAAAGAATCAATTGTTTTCTCGTTTTTGTGGAATTTTGGAAACAAATGTTATTGCCGACAAAAAGGTTTTGGTCCTTGGGGCCGGTTCATTTGGTTCCGAAATAATAATGAGCCTGGTCAAAAGTGGTGTTGCAAGGCTGGGAATACTTGATGATGATAGAGTCGATATTTGCAATGTAATGCGTCATGTCTGCGGTTTGACGGATATCGGCCGCCGCAAACCTTCGGCTCTGAAGGATGCAATACTTGATAAAAATCCCTCTGCCGAAGTAGCTCTACACCATATGAAAATCAACTGGGACAATATGGAATTCTTAAGAGAACTTATCGGCCAATATGACATCGTTGTATGTGCTATCGATGATCATGATGGTAAGGTTATCACCAACATTCTTTGTGTTCAGAAGGGTAAAACCTGTATTTTTACTGGTGCTTTCCGGCGGGCTTATGGCGGACAGATTCTAAGGGTTCGTCCTGGAAAATCGCTTTGCTATCAGTGTTTTCTGCGGTTTTTACCATCTCATGCGGCAAATGTTGAAATAGCCAGTCAGCGTCATTCTGAGGCTGTTTCATATTCAGACCGTCCGGTTCCGATAGAGCCTGGTTTGGCAAATGACATAGCACCATTAACCCAGATGACCTGCAAGCTCGTTGTTCAGGAACTGCTCAACGACAGGCAGACAACCTTGCGTTCACTTGATGAAGATTTAGTTGCTCCTTTGTACCTGTGGTTCAACCGCAGAGAAAAGGGTACAGATCAGGAAAATTGGCCGCCTCTGGAATACGACTGCAATGGTATGCATATCATGCGATGGTACGGCATAGCTGTTGATGCGGATCCGGGCTGTCCGGTTTGTGGTACTTTTTCAGGTGAATCTGTTAACCGGGAAGATATTGAAGTTTCAGCAGATAAATAAAGATGAAAAATTATGCAGAAATATTCAAAGACATACATGGCTAAGCATATACCGGATCCTTCGGATACCGGCTATCTTATATTTGCTGATGGTGATGTAACCGGCAAGATATGTTCTGGTTTTGAACAGATACTGCGTACAGTGGCGCATATGCAGGCCGGTGCAGCCGGATTCAGGATTAATTACCTTTACCGGCCGTGTTCAAAAGACGGGCATAAGCAGCAGCGGCTCTCCATGTACCTGACAATTACTGCCTGCAGTGAAGCGATTCTAAAAAGTTTAGACTGCATTATTGCAGGCAGTATTTTTTCTCGATTTTACGGTTTGGAATCTGTTGATGGTATTGAATTGGATGAGAGCAAACTCTCAGCAGCATGTTATATAAAAAAGCACACCAGTTTTGTCCAGCCGCTGCACGGTAAAGAGTTTAATCCTCAGATACCGTCCAGGTATTTTATTATCTCACCTTTCGAGGCTGCTGATGACAACGACTATCTGATGCTCGACAAGAATCTGGATAAATTAAACGAGCCGGTTTTTGTTTCGCTGAAAGTCAGCTCCGCAGATATTTCCAAAAATATCAGAGCGCATAACCAATACCTTACACAGCTTTGTTCGGTAAACCGTTCATTCAGAGAGGATTTTGATGAAGATTCGTTTCTTTATGAGCAGTATTTGGAAAATACTGAGCAACAGCCGGCTGCTCAGCTAAAGGTTTTTAATCTGAAAGACCCGCTTGCAGATGATATAAGCCGGATACACAGAAGGTTCAGGGAATCGCTGCTGGAGCCTCAGCTAAATTTTGAATTTATGGTCGAATCCGCGGACTCCGCTGTCAGCCACATGGTCGCATCTACTGTTGCCAACTGTGCTTTCACTGATGGCAGGTATAATATTTCTGATAAGTACAGTTCACAAAGTCATGATAATTACAGTTCACTTGTTGAATTAGACCATTATGCAACAGTTGATGAGCTGGTTGGCATAATGAAGCTGCCGACAGGCTCATTCAGCTCTGCTCTAACCATTGAGAAAAACAACGACCCGCCAACGCTGGAAGGTGAGAATATTATCATCCTCGGAAATGACATACAGGGTTTTGATTACAAAGACCAGATAACAAGGGGCTTGATGAGCGATTTACTGCGCAAGCATGCCGCCTTCTTCGGCTTGTCAGGCGGGGGAAAAACAACTCTGATCATATCTATAATGCTGGCTCTGTGGTCTATGGGGATACCTTTTATGGTCATCGAAAGCGCGAAAAAGGAATATAGAATTCTTAAAAAATTCCTAAACCACAGCGATAAACGTGTAAGAAATTTAGCCAGGTCCTTGCAGATATATACCCCCGGCTATGACCTGCTCAGTCCATTCAGGTTTAATCCGTTATATTATACTGGTGGAATATACGAACTTGCCCACATAGAAAATATCAAAAAATGCATTGAATCCTCAATACCGGTCAGCTGCGGTTCAATTCCCGCACTTATTTATGAGGCTCTGGAGAACATCTATGACAAATACCGCAAACAGGGAAAATGGCCGGTAATGGCGGATTTAATTTCAGAAATCCAACATGTTTTTTCAGCTAAAAATTATTCCGCCGAGGTAAAATCCAATATGCAGACTGTCATCGAAGTCAGGCTGTCTTCTCTTATAAAGAGCATGATAGGAAAGATTTATCAATGCACAGTGGGAACAAGTATTGAAAAGCTTATTAAGGTCCCTTCTGTATTTGAGATCGATATGCTGCAAAAGGAACACAAATGCAACCTGGGTCTGTTTTTACTGAATGCAGTTCATGAATATCTTTCCCAAAATCCAATAACCAATTCCGGTAAACCGGGATATGTAATAATAATAGAAGAGGCACATAATATATTGGGCAGTTCAAAGCAAAGTGTTGTTTCTGAGGACATGACTGACCCTCAGATTGGAGCAGCTGAACTTGTATCTAAATTGCTGCTGGAGTTCAGAAGTCTCGGTGGAGGCCTTATAATATGCGACCAGCATCCTTCCAACATCCATGAATCCGTATCTAAAAGTGTTGGGACCAAACTGTCTTTCAAACAGATTTATTCTACCGACCGAGAGGAATTGAAAAAAAGTATGAATATGAATTCTTTACAGGAAGAGGATATTGCCAGAACCCTGCCGGGTCAAGCCTATATGATTACCGAGGGTTATTATGGTGCACGCAAGATCAAGACTGAAAACCTTCATGAATGGCTTGATTTAGAGGAAAATCTTTCTGATGAACAGTTGAAGGCAATTTTAGAAAAAGAGCGCTGGTATAAGCAAGCAAGGCAGCAGAGGGTAGGTAATGAACTTCAGCAACTGTATGATGCGGTAAATGAATATGAAAATTTTCGAAAAAATTTCAAAATACAGTATCAGCAGCTTGTCCGAAAATTTATTGCTATCATCGACAACAAAGACATCCAGCGTAAAAATGTATATTTTATGCAGATTTTTAATCAGTTGAAGGCCCTCAAAAAACAAATTGTCAACAGACGTGAAAAATTCATCATAGGGCCATGGAAAACCTTCAGTTACCTCGAAGGTGAATTTAAGAGCGTCAGCAGTGACATATCTGAATGGGGAAAAAGTATATTCAAACTGTATCGACAGTTTTGTGAACCTCAGACAGAAATATTATTAAAGAGTCTTGAAAAATGTATTAAAAAAGTTTCATTAATTTATTATAAGGAGAATTATTATGGCTGCTAAAAAAGGCTTTTCTTCTCGCAGTGAAATCCAGGAAAAAATACAGGAAGACGGTGAGCAAATGAATGAAGGCCTGGATGAACTTGACACCAAGGCCACCGATATCGAGATTGTCAGAGAGACACTGGACAGTCTGGATATGGAAGGTTTCTCTGCCGAAGGGGCTGAGGATGCCGTGGAATCGATTGATAACGCCGAAGATAAGACCATTGATCTTTTCGAAAAGGATGATCAGGACCTCGAAGAGGTAATGGACAAGTCAAGGGAATATACCGATCAGCTCAATGATAATCAGAACACAGGCCGGGATGATTTAGCCAGGGTTTCGGATGCTACCGGAAGGATAGAAACTGCTGAAACTGCCGATGAACTGAGCCATACCAAGGGATCGATGATGGAAGATCTTGATTTTCTTGAACAGCAGGAGAAAGAGGGGATTGAATATCAGCAGGAAACTGAACAGACCAGGAAGGAATACCACAACCGTGTAAATTCTACAAGGAGAAGTTAAAATGGCTGAATCGGACAAAGACTGGCAAGAGAATATTACTATTCCCCAAGTTGAGGCCCATCTTAAGCAAACGGAAAGCTGCATAGAGAAGCTCGATCAGGCCGTCAATATTTTGCCCAGAATAGATGAAGATGGAGATTCTGAATGTCCGTTTGCAAAAGAGCTTTATGAACAAAAGGAAAAAGCCCAGAAAGAAGTTGCCGGCTGCCTGAATGCAATGCATGTATATCAGCAATGGTGTAATGGCCAGATAAAAAAATGCAGTGATAATCTGGTAGTTGTTTCGGCCAATGCTGACCGGCTGAACAATGATGTACCTAAAATGGAATTTACCTATGCCGAAGTTCATCTGGCGGCGTTATACAAAAAGCTTGTCAGATTGAAGGTAAAAGTCAAAAAGATGATAGAAAAATGCCATAAGGCGATACACCAGGCATCGCAGAAACAGTTTCCAGGTTATATACAAGAGCCCAGAGAGGATGCTGGCCAAATGGAGCGAACAGAAGAGCAGAAAACCGATGATTTGTTCCGAAAAATGCTGGATAAGAACCCCAAAAAACCAAAATGGTAAGAAAAATGACACAAGTATCTATTGACAATTTACTGGTATCTTCGGGCGGTACTGAACCGGGAATCGGGGTATTTGATGTATTTGGGCACAGTTTTGAACCTTTACTAACTCTCGAGCAGGGACAGAGCGTTTATGCTGTCGACATTACTGCTGACAGAACCGCGATAGCGGCTGGCACGAAATCGGGCTATATTATTTATCTCCGCCGCCCTGATGCGATTGAGGATACGATTCGCACTGAACGCTTTTTTATGGCATCCCCGATTCTAAGTGTAAAATTTATCGGCCCCGATACTGTTGCCGCCTCGGATATTTACGGCCAGATTGTAATCTGGAATCTGCAAGATCAAGCTCAAAGCAAACTCCTTGATACATCTCAGGAACCTGTCTGTTCATTATTCTGCATTAACAGCAGTCTGCTTGCCGGTTTGACTATATACGGCAATGTTCTTATCTGGGACTTGACCGGTCCGGAATGTCCCATATTTATTAAAGGCTTCCCAATTCCGGCCATTTGCAGCCTGGTCAATGTCATTTACTTCAATGGCTGCTGGGTATGGCCTGATCATTCAGGCAGCATTATAATCTTTGATGCTCAATCACAGCAAATGGAAGTACTAAAAGCCCATATTGGTACACTTTATGCAATCTGCAACTGTGATGGGAAGCTGATCAGCCTTGGTAAATCTGATGGTCTGCTCAAGTTCTGGAAATCAGGCAGTAACCAGCCGGCCAAATCAGTATATCTTGCCGGTGGTGGGGTATCCATGTCAGTCTGGAAACAGCAGCGGCTTCGCTGTTTTATGATCAATGAAAGCGGCTGCGCGTGTGTATTCGATATTGACCAAAATGATAATGTCAGTGCTTTAAAAGTTGAAGGCAGTAATTATCGAACAGTTTTGGGACCAGACCGCAATTATATTGAAAACAGGCTCTATGATAATAAAAACGACAGAATCGAACAGCTTAGCACTGAAATAAAGTCCAGAATAAACAGCGGTAATTTTGTGGGCATAGATCATCTCTATCAACAGCTTGAACAATTGGGTTCACATGAGATTGTCCTGTGGCTTTCGGCATACCAGGCCGAAACACAAAACGATCTTTACGGTCAGATAAACTGCTGCCATCAACTGTATCAGATACTTGACCACAGCGAAAGACAGTCGATATCTTTTCTGAGCAAATATATCAAGGCCCTCGTCAGAACCTATCAGTTTAAAAGGGCTGTTTCTCTGTTTGAAGAGTATGACATTGCCGGCAAATTGCTCGAAGAACAGATAGGTTACAGCGAACTTTGTGAACAATCTTCAATCTTGTCTCAACATCTCTGTATTATCGACCAGCCGGCAGATTCCATGGCCATATTGAAAAGTTATGCGTTACTGGATAACTCTACGGATGCCTTACTGGTATGTAATCTAATAACATTGCATGAGATCGAATATCTGATAGATTATTCAGAATTCGCCTTAAAATACCAAATCTACCGTAACCAAAAATATCCTCAACTGCCCGAGGCTTTTAAAAAGGATATGTACTGGTGCAGTGACCAGCAGTTCCGCAAACTGGGTTCGATTGTGCTTGGCTTACCGGATCCGGATATGAAATGTATTATCAGCCTTGAAACAAAACACAACAAAACGAAAATCAATACAGTTGCAGCCATTGATGTCCAGAAATGCTTACAAAACAACAATGAATTTTCAGAAAGTGCTCTGGACTCAAAGATGAGCTCAATTCTAAAATATTTAAAAAATGAAGGCTCTTTATTATCTGCGATCAAAAACATAGCACAACAATATAAAACTATGGCAATAAATGCCGAAAACCCATATTAGTTGAGGGCTGAAATGAATGTACAAAAATTCAATTTTGAGCAGTCCGGCAACTTTGCCGGCAGTCTGCAGCAGGATATTTATCTTTCTGGCCCGCCCGATAAAAATATTTCCAAAGTTGAACTTTCCTGCGGTAACGAGCTTATTGATGGCAGGTTCATAATAAGCCAAAGGGTAGGTGTCGGCAGATTATGCGATGTTTACCAGGCCCTTGATAACGAAATGGGCCAGGAGATTGCCCTGAAAATAGTAACTCTGCGGCCTGTTGGCAAAAATTCAGTCGAAGAGCTTATAAAAAACGAGTTAAAAATAAATTCATGTATCAGCGACAAAACACATGTTCTCAATGCCTATGATTTTTTCAGCTGCTGCTATAAAGGTTCTAGGCTGGTAATGCTGTCAATGGAATATGCCAATGGTGCAAGTCTGCGTGACTGGCTGCGAGCCAATATTGCCAATAAAAGAATCCGGCAAACCGAAGGTATCAATATATTCCGCCAAATCTGCCAGGGGCTGCTGTCAATCCATAAAAACAACATCTGCCATCTTGACCTCAAGCCCGAGAATATACTCTTTGTCAATGGATCTGTAAAAGTCGCCGACTTTGGCCTCTCTGGTTTCAGATACGGCTCTTTATACTCTGCAAATGCCGGCCAGCTTAGTCATAACCAGTTAGGTACAGCAGTTTATATGAGTCCTGAGCAGTTTGTAACGCCGCATATAATGAATCTCGACTTAAGATCAGATATCTATTCGCTAGGGGTTATTTTGTATGAAATAATCCATCCTCAGTGCAAACCACCTTTTGAGGGGACTTATGAAAATCTTCAGTATCAGCACTTGCAGAGTCAGGTCTGTGAAGTTGAAATTGAAAATGAAAATATCAAAAAAGTACTATGCCGCGCACTTGAAAAGAAGCCCAAAGACCGTTATGAAAGCATAACCGAATTGCTCGAAGACCTTGATGGCCGCCTTGAGCAGCAGTGCAGTGAGAATGATAATCAACAGGATACTCAGCAGGAAGATGATAATGAACAGACTATAGCCCGGTTATGGGAACAGACCTTGTTATGCGTTAAGATACCTGATTTTAATAATACAATTCTAATTTGTAAAGCGATACTGCAGCTTGATCCGGAACATGAAAGGGCCTCATTGGTTTTTGAGGATTTAAAGGAACGTTTTCAGGCAGCCCACAACTATTATGCTTATGTAGAGGAAAATATAATAAGAGAGCCTGTAGAGAAGTTGGCACAGATTCTCTGCAAAGCGGTGAGTATTTATCCCGACCATCCTGACGGCCCTGCCGTACAGGCTCGGCTGCTGGAAATGTCAAATAACAAAGTTCAGAGACTGCTAAGCAGATGTGACGCTATAATTAGAGACCGCAGGCACAGAGCGGCACAAGCAAACAGAAATACTGCCCGAACATCGACGTCGATGACAAATGACAGAACCTCTGTGTATGGCACTTACAGGCCTGCCAGTTCCGGTATTTCGTCGGCAAGGCAGATGCGCCCTTTTGCAGTTAGAAAAAAATCTTATCAAAAATTATGGGATTATATCAAAAGCTTTTTTTAAGACGAGCTAAAAGTTGTCAAAAAAACCTCCCAAAAAACCTTATAAACAAAAACCGCTTGTAGAGCTTATCTGCGATATTATATATTGCTTTGATTTTGATGCTCTAAATGAACTGCATGAAAATCGCACATTATTCAGATATAAACACAGAAAATCCCTTGTTCTTGTCGATTATCTGTACTGTCTTAGCCAGTCAAAGACAACCGCAAGTTACTGCAACAGCGATAAATTACTCACAGAACAGGCCTATGACCTTACAATGGCTAAATTTTTTGAAATACCGGCCCAAAATTCGACCGGTCTTGAAACTAACGGCACAGATTGCCGCTATTATTTCAGAGCCTTTATGAACTATTTTCAAAAGAAATACAAATTAGATGACATTGATTCGCTGGAGACTGAATTGCGCTGCGCATCCCAGTTACAGTCATTTGTTACAAGGCACTTCTATCTTTCCTGTCTGGAGTGCATTAGAAGGCAGAAACGGCTGTACAGACGATATATCTGGAGACTGGACAACTGCAAAATGAGTCTTTGGATGCCCACTGAAATGACCGGAAATATGTGCAGAAAATGGCTGGATAAGAATATTAACGACCTCAATCCGGGAAATGTAGGCCAAAAGGACCGTATCCAGCAGATAATATACGACCGATTAGGCCGCAGAAAATTGATTTCACTGGACAGCTGTAAGGCACTTATACCGGACAAGAGAGACTATCAAAACCCTGTAACTGAGTCTTTATCCGCCGATGGCCTGGCCGGGCTGGTTTCACAGGAAAAATCCGAGACGATCAACACCCTTAACTACAAAATCGCATCACTGGGTACTGATAGGCTTAAACATTTGATCACCGATATCTTCGAGAACATACTCACCGGCAAATCTCAGGACGGTCAGATTGCCTGCAAATACGATATCGATAAGGTAACCTTCAGTCGTTTTGCAGGCACAAAATGGTCAAACCGCGACAAATTCGATGCGGGCACTATTCCGGTTCTTTGGAAAAATACCGCCGGCGTTCTTGCCTGTGATGACAGATTTGTCGAGGCAGCGAAAAATGCCGGCCTGTGGCAGAGAATACAAAAAATTTTCAAAGACAACTGCGAAAGTAACCGCCATGAATGAGAGCATGCATTTTTTAGATGAAATACAGAATGCCTACAGAAACGGGGATACCCCAAAGGCGCTTTCTGATTTTTTCAACAAGGTTCAAGGTTATAATGATAACAAACAGTTTCTATCGTTTATGAAAGAATGTTCTTCACGCCGCAACATCATGGAGCGGCTAAGTGTTATCCAGGAGCTGCTCGAAGATAATCTTGATGCTGATTCGGTCGAAATCAATGACCGAAATTCCGTTTTTATACAGCTACTCTGTGGAATACTTGATGATATGAACTATTCTGAAGAAAATGATGGCTTTGGAATTCAGATATTCTGCAATAACAGCCTTGAAGATCAATTTCATCTTACAAAAACAGACAGATATCATCAGTTCAAAAATATCCGGCCAGGGAGTTATGTGATAAAGTTGTCAACCGCAATGGTTATCTGGCAAAAACAGCTGCAGGATGAAGATGTAATCTTCAATAAGGGAAAACATCAAAAAGAACTCAAACTTGCCGCGCGTACTGAACCTGGAAATATTGAACCTGAACTGGAAGAAATTGTAATGGGAAAAATCAAAATCAGCGTGTTTGCTGGTATCGAGGCGGGGATAATGGAGATCCGGTGGTTATGAACAATAGACCTCAAAAAGAAATTGGCAGAATGCCGGTTGTTTTGGTAGCTGACGGTGTAAGTGATGATGGTGTGTTTATTACAACAGTAACAGTCAAAATACCCTGTTCAAATGCCAATGAAAGATTAAGTTTCAGGGGTATTTCGGTTTTTTCTGATGAGCTTAAGGGCCATATTGAAGACACGATTGTTCCGATAGTCGATGATATTGTTATTGGGCTGGGGATGAACCTGCCGGATTATGAAATATCAGCAGCCAACCTGCCAGCAGCATCCGTCAGCAACGGCCATATAATGATTGAAGGTTTTTCTGCGGATATTGCGGTATTTACAGCCATGTTATCTTCAGCCCTGCAGATACCCGTATCTCAGGACATACTGGCTACCGGTCATATCTCTTCGGTTGATGGTGAGATAATTGCGGTAAGGTCGCTGGAGCTGAAATTCCTCGCAGCGGTTAAAAGCAATATTATTAACAAATTTATCTATCCAGAATGCGATTTAACCGATTGCCCTGAGTATTACAGACTGCGTAACACTATAGCTAATACTACAGCTTCTAAAAAGCTCTTTGCCGTTACAGGTATAGACAATCTTGTCAGTGAACTATTTACTAGTCCTTAAACAAGCGAACTCGGTTTGTCTTTCAATGAATTCCGAGCTTGGC
>CAYVUI010000136.1:0-10615 GCA_964454745.1 uncultured Pirellulales bacterium
TCAAACCCATCAATGTTTAGCATGTCAACTGCACATTAATAACTACTTCACATAACTCATACGTAAACCCGTTAAGGCCGGTATGGATTGACTGATAAAATTGAGAATGACCGGCTAAATAAGCCAGAAATATCCCGCGATTGTCCTTGGAGTAGTCTCGAAGGACAATCTCACCCTCGTTCAGGACGATCCTGCGATTGGGTAAATCCACCTCAATGTTATTTATCGTTATATTTTTCATGCCTGCTGTTTTGTCGTTATAGGTTCTGTAAACGCCTTATTATAAACAAGTTACACCGCAAACGCCAGATTTATTACACTCGTTTTAACATCAACTCCTGTGTAATGGTCAATGTAATGCCCAAAGTAATGCCATTACAGCACTTACGGATTGTATTGCGTCCTCAGATGGGTCATTATCGGGGTATAGAAAACACATCAGGCCTGATGTTGAAAAAAGATTAAAACAAAATTGAATTAAAACTGGAGACACAAAATGAGTCAACAAAATACAAATGACAATGTAATTTTGGATTGTTACCGAAATGGAATCAACTTCAAATGTACCGTAGATCAGGCCACAGATTTAGCCGCCAAATCCAATTTTGTGTGGATTGTTCCATTGGATCACTACCAATGGAATGTCGATGGCCATTCAGGCCAAAGTTCACTATATGACAAGGTCAAGTCAAAGGCCTTGAGATTGGCGTATGCCGTTCACACTACCCCTAAGCCGGTCACAATTCTGGAAGCGGAAGAACGGATCAACAATAATTATCCTTTGGATATGAGTGTTTATGCAACCTGGCCGTATAAATTTCATGCACTTTTCAGAAACGGCAATGAGTTCCCGAGAGAATGTTTTCCTCTTACTCATGTAAAAGTGCCCCGGATCATGGGGATATTAGATCCCGCATATCGACTGAATCCGGATATGGAGGTCTTTTTGATAAACGGAGTACACGAAGAATCGGAAGGTGATTTTGATGATTGGGCATTATTTCTGGCAGATTAGCAAAAACCATCGTTGAGAGTTGCAGGCTCCAGGCTTGCAACTCTATTTATCCTTTGGTGTAGTGACAATTTTATAAATCAGTACGACCACCACCGATGCCACGCCCAGAATGACGAATTTGGTATAGCGGTCCATCTGCCTGATCCTGATCCAGCGCATGAACTCCCTGAATTCAAAAGAAGGTTCAATGCCTTTGATAAACCACAAAAATGCAAAAACGATTACTATGATAATTACTATGCCCCATCTGAATTGCCGTTTGGGTTTGGGCGGCGTTTGTGGAATCGGATCAGTTGGTTGGATCGGGCCGTTTGGAAATTGTATCATTTTTTCTTCTCCCTGTTATTCCTGTTGACTCTGTGGATTCCCCACATCAGGATCAAAATCATCATTACCCCGGCAAATCCATACATAGGATCTACCGGTCTGCCATCACAAAACGGCAGCACCTTGGCAATATGGTATGACTGGCCGTCTCGAAGGAAATTGATGAAAACAGCCGCGATTAAAACGATCAGCATGATTTGAATGGTTTTTGCCATGTCAGTTCTCCGGTATAAATTCTTCAGCAGATTCATAAACAATTTTTTCTATGTATGCTTTTCCCTGTAAAAATGAAGACAGGTTCCTGTTGATTTCCTGACCTTTGCTTTTGGAGGTCGTTACGATGGTCATCCTGGAAACCGAATTTGATTTCTCGAAACAAGCCATGATATGATCCTGGAGATTGTCCGATGCTGTAACACTGATTTCATAAACATCCAGAAGTTTGTTTTCTACCACTCCGACATCGACACTGTGATTTGTGCCGGGTATGACCAGTTCCAAAGAAGCTTTCTGGGAGTTCTTTTCATGATGCCATTTGATCCAATGGGCAATGGTTCTATGCAGCAGTGAGCCTCTGCCTTGATTGCCTTTTTCTGGTTCGAGCTTAAGGTATTTTCTACCCTTGTCGGTCAATTCGACAATATTCATATTCCTCCTGCCGATTCGAAAATCCTCACTTATGATGAATCCGAGCTTTTCGAGTTTTTCGCGTATCGCTATCTGACTCTCATAGCGAATCTTCCCGATTCTCTCAAAAAGACGAATTGTTGGCATGTATGGATATTTTCCAATCAGCATCAGCAACTGCATCGCATTCTTATCGATAGATTCATCCTTTTGTTTATTGGCTTGACGCAGGATCGTTTTTCTGAATTCTTCCGAAAGCTTCTGGACACCTTGGGCTACAGCCGGAAGTTCTTTCATTGATTTGGCTGGGACATACGGATGTGAATCATAATTTGTTATATGAATTCTCGAAGCCGGCAAATAATCAACTTTACCGATCATGGCGTGGGGCCAGCTTCCGACCTGTTTGACTAGACACTGACCTTTGTCCAGTGCCATCAGACTCAATTCTCCTCCTTTGGGCAGCATCAGTGTCCTGGATACTTCAGAAATCGAAGCAGCATCATTTGTTCGTAATATCATGTGCGTTGTGGCATTGCTTTTGACATAATGAGAAATCCCGCAAAGCGATGAACAGGTTGCTACAACACCGATTCCAAATTCTCTTCCCTGCTTGAAGCATTGAGAGATGGGACACATCCCATCCGGGAACATGGTCTCCGCCTGAGCCGATAAGTCTGCATCAGATTCATCAACTACAATAATCACTTCCGTATTATCCATTCTGTGGCTTCTACCGATACGACCATAGAGCAACTGTGATATGATCAAATCCACGAATAACTGCCGGGTCCAGCTGGGGAACATATTCGGCATCGCAATGATAGCACTTGTTCTTTCTTCTACCAGCTTTTCGATTTGAAAGCCTTGGAACGCCCTGAAAGTATTCATTCCAGACCGTGCCAATCCTTCAAGAGGCTGCTTCAAGGATTGTGTGTATTCCTTTTTGCTCGAAAACAGATTCTCCGGTAAAGCGTTAAGAGTTTCCAGGCAGAGATTAAAATCAGGCCAGATCAATCTCTTCGTTGGATTGGGATTTAGATACGCCAGCAGCGTCCTTATTACATTGGCAATAGTAACCCAGGATGCTTTAAGGCCTGCTCGTGCGCAAAATAAGCTTGCAATTATATTGATCCATTCTTGGGGACCAACGCCGTCGGGATTATCTATAGCAAGTCTCAGACTCTCCGTGACATGAAAATGCTTCCATCCATATTTTTTCGGAATATCTGCATAATCACCACCTTTTCTGTCAAAGACCACCGCGATCACGTCTTTATCCGGATTCGTCTGATTATACATGTGGATTGCATCCAATAAAACGCGAACCAACGTGGTTTTACCAAATCCGGTAAGGCCTGCAATCAGAACGAATAGTGGTCCCGCGAAATTCAAACCAAACGACATTTCGCTCTGTTCTGCCAAAACTCCCAGTTTGATGTCAGGTGTACCATGTTTATAAAGCTGATCCGCCGTAGGCAGTCGATGAAGAAAATTTGGAAAATCGATCCTGTCCTGAATCATACGCTCTAATTGCATTAACAGAATTCTGCACATAGACTCGGACAAAATCCCCTTGTGGGCGGATATCTTAATGTTATCCCACTTTCGCTCTCTGTCAAATCCATACTGGATTATCTTCCGAATTAGCTCTTCGCGGCTCATTTAACACACACCATTATCTTTGGACTTCCTTGAAAAAGATGGAAGTGACAAAATCTTTGACTCCGTGACTTCTATGACAATTGGGGCATCGCCATCCTCCGTCCTGACTGTATGTGATATGCCTGGGACAGCAAAATTGCCCGCAGACACAAAACTTCCCATGTTCATAAAGAATGATACCATGACTTTTTATCTGCGGATTGAATATCGAAACCGGCGGATTCCGGCAAAAATCACAAACAGCGATATACTTGGGCGGATTGGCCCTGAGCATATTAGGGTTCCACATGAATCCGTTCGTCAACTGTAAGTGCTCATAGTTGTGTTTTTGCAGGATCGTTCCATCCGGATTCATAACTGCGTATTCACTGGAATCGATCTGAACGATGATATTACCATTGACATCCCGGATGATGTTGTTGTATTCACCGGCGCCCAGGCTGCTTTGCTGGCCATTGCTCATATCAGAATCCTCCATCAGCACCAATTGCCCTCAAGACGATTTTGGCACCCATCCAAATACCTCTCAGTGCGACATAACTGGCTGCTCCCACCCCAATAATAAGTATTGTCAGTGCCATAAATTGAATACCAGCTTTGGCATACTCACAGTAAATTTGAACGATTTGTCTGGGTCTGTTCGGGTTCTGCATTTTTGGCAAACTCCTTATCGGTTTTGATTGGTTTGAATCGGACTGCATAAAATTCACTTCCATTTTCTTGTCTAAGAAATGACACCATGATTTCCTTGCTGATTGTTTCTTTGGGAAGAATCTCTTTGTCAGGCTCGATTGATTGACCACAGGCACGAAAAAATTCCGCTGTTCTTCCCGCAGGTCGAATGGGAAGTTCTAAATTATCCACATGACTTCGTCCCAACTGATCTTCTTCGAGGAACTCAAGGGCAATCGATATTTGTTTTTTCTTCTTCCTGATGTCCCTGACTCTGATTTTGTAAAACCGATTCTCTGTCAAATCAGGCCATGACTTAACCGTTTCTGTCCATTTTCGCATTTTGTAATTCCTTTCATTTATTTCCAAATCATACACATACATATTTTGACTGATTACAAGTCAATTACAACTCTACTGGAATGTTGAGGTGATGTTTTTTGGATGATATGGGATCACCTTCTCATTGGTATGTCATTGAATCCACCTCTAAATCAACATTGGTATAACATTGTTGCGCTGGAACGAATTTCGACACCTCCTTGTAGAATTAAGACTCAAGTTGACATGAACGTTACGTAAATTTGACAACCTTTTAAGGAGTACCGAAATGCCCAAAGAAGAAAGTTCAAAAGCAAAGGAAGACATTATTAATAATGAGCAACCTTGTAATGATTCCCCAAATGAGTTGCTGCCAGAGGATGACTTTAAATCAGATGAGTATGATGTATTTGGAAACTCTGACTTTCCCCAGGACCTCACCAATCAATTGCTTCTGGAAAAGTTAGAGGGTATGGAAAAAAAGTTTGATGCTTTAACAAACGGATTTCAATCCATGGAACAAGCCATCACCGATTTTCAACAGTCCATCAAAGTTGTCGATATCCTTGGAGAGCAAAACAAGAAACTCAATGATAACTTCTATCAAAAACATGTATTGCATCCCACACTGATGAATATCATAGGCCTGGCGGATCGTTGCCGCGAAAACATCGGAAAATGGAACTCTACACTAAAAGCTTGTGTCAAAGTCCAGGATAATAAACACCACGGCTTTATTCGTCGTCTTATCAATGAACGCAATTCCGATCTGATTGACATTGAAAATGCTTTAGCTAATCTTGGTGTCTGCCCATTTCACCACCACCATGAAAAGTTCGATCCCTCGCAGCAGCAGGTTCTCAAGAAAGTGCCGCACTCGGCAGAAGTGATGCACATGCAGATCGCAGTTCGCAACAGACCTGGTTACAAACTCAATGAAATCGTAATACGCCGCGAAGGCGTGAGTGTATTCGTTTTGCAAAAAGACAATTCAATTTAACAAATGAAAGGATCAAATCATGATTGTAGCAGTAGATTTTGGAACTACCCGAACGAAAGTGGCCTATCTCGATCAGGCCGGAAACCCGACAATTATACCTAATGCAAGAGGTGATGAAACTACCCCAACGGTTGTTCATTATCAGGCTGATGGCAATCACCTTATCGGCAGAGATGCCGAAGAACAGGGATATCTTGAGCCTGAATTATGCCTTAAGGGGTTTAAGCTGCAGTTGGGAAAAAATGAAAACATCGCCAAAAAAGGAACCGGTATTACTCCAGCAAAAGCAGCAGAGATTTTCATAGGGAAGATTAAGGAGCAGATAATAAGACACCTCAATATGGATGTTTCAGAAGTTCTACCTACCTGTCCAGCGAACTTTCGTGATGATGCCAAAAAGGCTCTCATGGATGCTTTTGAGGCCAATGGATTGAAAGTCTTGAAGTTGCTTCCTGAGCCAACTGCAGCTGGTATAAACTATGGAAATGATAAAGTTAACTCTTCTGCTTTCCTTGTATATGATTTTGGCGGCGGGACATTTGATGTTTCGGTTCTTCGCAAAACCGGCAAAAAAACCGATATCCTTGCAACTGAAGGGATATCCAAGCTGGGAGGAAACGATATCAATAATCTTATCATGGACCGTATTGTAAATAAGATTGAATCTGAGATGGGCTCTCGTCCCGACCCACAGACAGATGCACTTTTCTACCATGATCTTATGGATCGTGTGGAAAACGCAAAAAAATCATTGGGAAACCGTAAAGAGGTACCAATCGTGATCTCCTATAACGGAACCCAAATCATCGATAAATTAACCCAAGAATGGTTTCATAATTCGATTGATCCGCTTATTGATCAAACTCTCGAATCTGTAAACAAAGCTGTTGAAGGCGCAGGCCTTGAGATGAGTGACATTAATAGCCTGGTATTAGTTGGTGGCACTTCTCGAATTCCACATGTACAACATCGTGTATCTCAACATACCGGGCTTAATGTGAAAACCGATATCGATCCTGAAAAAGCCATTGTGTTTGGTGCAGCAATTGCAAGTATAGTCGAACTGCATCAGCAAGGACGGACAGCAACTATCGGCGGCAAAGTAATTCCTGCTCCTGAAATTCAGATTCAGGATATTACCGCACATTCTGTAGGATGCTGCGTTGTAGACGGCAAAGGTGCCAACCGGAGGTTATTTAATTCAATGATCATTGCTAAAAATACGCAGATTCCCTGTCAACATAACGATAGATTTATGTTGGAATATGATGACCAAACGTGTGTTAAAATTGAGATTCTGCAAGGCGATAACAATGCTGACCGACAAGACTGTTTGTTGATTGGCGAATTGTCCCTGGAGAACCTGCCCCTTGAAAAAGTGCGAACGCCGCGTATTGAAGTTGATTATGCCATTGATGGTAACGGAATGGTGAAAGCAACCGCAACGGATATTATCAGCGGAATCACCAAAACCGTCTCGGTGGATTATAAGTCGGGCATACAATCAAGTACAAAAACCATTTAGTGAAAGGATCTATAATGATAGGTGCAATAAAAATAAAATCGCCATTGGATTTTCTTATGTATCCCTTTATTCGGATTCACGAAACCCCAGCCAATGCACAGATAAAGACAGAGCCATCTCTAAATTCGGAGGAAACCAAACAAGGGCCTCGCGATTGTGTGCTGGTATTGGATTATTCAGGTACAATGTTCAGTACAGACTGGGAACCAAGTCGGGTGCGAGCAGCTTTGAAAGCGGCTCTTGAATACTGCAAAATACTTGCCGAGCATGAGCCTGAAGCTAAAGTCGGTATCGTAGCCTACGGATCATCTGCTATCCTGATATGTCCTTTAACGCCGGTAACTAAACTTGATAAGATTGAAAAGTCGATCTCAAATGCTCCGGATATGGGCCGAACAAATATAACTTCAGGTCTTGAAATTGCACTTCAGTTATTGTCGATGAGCAATCGAACTTGTCAAGTGATCCTGTTGACTGATGGACATCACAATACAGGGAAGCATCCATTTAATATGGCTGAAAAAATCCGTAAAATTGCGGTATTGGAATGTATTGGAATTGCCGGAACCCCTAAAACTGTTGATGAGCCGCTTCTTAAAGGTATTGCTTCAAAATACCCGGATGGAAGACCGAGATATCGCTGGATCGGAGACCAAGGAAGTCTGCTTAATGAGTTCCGAAGGCTGGCAGGAAGGATTGTCAGAGCATGATAACCTTCTACCATAATTCAGGTGACATCTTCCTTTTACCCTTTGGTATTGCAATTTCAGCACTTGATGTTTTCCTTTTTTTGGCCTGCCTCAGATTGACACTGGGGCAGCTTCCGGTAACAAGAAACACAAGGTTCACCAACGGATTGAAACAGATCGTCGATCCGGCCAAAGATTTCCTGTGTGTGCAATTGCTGAAGTTTACACGCGAAATAGTTCCGACCTGGCTTGCCTGGGTAGCTCTTTTTGTAATTATGCTGCTGGTCAGACGAATACTTGTCGCACTCGTTTACCATGTATGAATCAAAAATAACAGGCCTGCCGAGATTGGCGGGCCTGTTTTTCTGGAGGCAATTGATGGAAGATGAATCCAAACAAAATGAACAGGAACCTGAGAAGTTATATGTCCCGTGTCCGATTTGCACAATGCCGGTCGATCCTGCTGAACATGGCGGAGTATGCACCAATTGCGGCTATCGGAATTGCCCGACATGTGGAGAGTGATGAAGCGGGCAAAGTTTAATCCACCTCAATTAAAAGATGCCTGTTCGGTGACGGAAATGGCCATGCTGCTTGGGATTTCAAGACAGCGGCTCTATCAACTCCAAAATTCTGGTGTTTTCCCATATCCGGTATATTGCATCTATACCAAAAGACCTTTCTATTCAAAAGCTCTACAAACCCTATGCCTGGAGATCAAGAGATCCGGTATAGGTCTGAACGGCAGGCCGACATTATTCTACCAGCCTCGAAAATCCAGCCCATCAAAAGACAAGTCCCCAAAAGATCAACGAATAAATGAAATTACCGAAATACTCAAACACTTAGGTATGAATGCAGATTACGATAGTGTCCAGGATGCTGTCAAGAAAATGCACCCGAAAGGACTATCACCCGAGTATGACGATAGCTTGCTGATTCGCGATCTCTTGCAACATTTCTACCGAACCAAGTAAAATTCCCGTTATATTTTTGTCATAGGGTTGTCTTGTTCCCGTATATATCGTGTCAAATTTCTGTGAACTTTAAGTCGACATGTTGACAACTTTCCTATTTGAGACTCGGGTTTTGTTTATTCGTTTGGTATTGGCATGTGTCTTTCGAAGTCATCCACAAAACATTCCTGCGCGATTTGTGCTTCTCCTTCTATGCCTTATTATATTTTTGTCAACAATACTTTATTTGGAGATTACAAAATGGCAAAACCTGAAAAAACATTTCGCTGCGGAGCGATCTCGGCAAGCATCTGGTCAGAAAGCAAAATGATCGATAACCGGGATGTGCTTTTACATAGCATCAAAATCGACAAAGCCTACAAAACAGATGAAGGCTGGAAACACACAAACAATTTTATGCCTGAAGATTTGCCTAAAGTTGCGGTAGTCGCTAACGAGGCATACAAATACATAAGGCTATCCCAGGATGATGCAGGATCACAGTAATTTGCAATCACCTGAACAGGCTCGAAATCCCATAGATGTCCCCAAAGATTGGCCAAAGCGTCCGGAGTTATTCGAAAACCTGATGACGCCCGTGGAAGCGGCAATGTTCCTCCGGCTTGATCAGACCGGCCATTGCCCTAAATCTGCCCTGAGGACCCTGAATTACTGGAGAGATCGCGGTGAACTGAAGGCAACGAAATATGCAAGAAGGGTATGGTATTTGAAGGAGGAACTGATTTTGTTCCTCAAAAACAAAACCGAAGACTGACCCATTCTATGCGGCGGCAGCGGTTCTTGGTGTTGATTCTACTGTGTTGCTGTGATTGTCCGCCAATCCGTCAAGAATCTCTGATGCCGTGCTTTGGATTCTTTCCAGCGATTCCAGCAGGGTTTTTCTACTGCCGTTATAAAGGTGGATATAATCGCTGCTGGCTTGTTTTGCCTGGATGCCAATGCCTTGACTGACCACAAAAGCAACCGCTTCCGCTTCGGTTTCCTTGATCTTTTTTGAAGTCTTGCTACCTTCCGGATTTTGATGCAGCATCTCATGTGCGAGTTCATGTACCAGAACTGAAAATTCTTCAGCAGGCCGAAGTCCGTCTTTAATGGCAATATGACCGCCACTGGATGCTCCTTCAGCACCGCCAAGGTATTTGCTGTATTCCAATGTTATGTCCTTGCTTTGGATTAGAGATTTCAATTTATCCAAATGCTCCTCAGGTTCTCCTTCAACCGAAGCAAACTCTGGCAGATCTTTACCTTTGGTCTGGTTGATATCGAAAACATAGACCGCCTTAAAGGTTCTTATTGTTTCTTCGGAATCCTCTTCTGTTGGCTGTTTTTCATCCATCATTGCTTTGGCATTGATGAACTCATTTCTTTTGCGATAAACAACCGGAGCCATTATCGCAATTCCCCGCTCTCCTTTTTTGACATGGCGGCCAAGTTTACGCCAGGTATGAAATCCTGCGACTCGACTCGCATTTGGCTTCTGCGAGTAAATGAGTATCTGGTTGCTGATACTATAATGATGAAACCTCGCCATGGTTTTGAGATACCTGACAAGTGTTTCGCTTTTGCCCGCCTCGACTGCTGCAATCAAATCTTCTATTGCCTCTTTGCACATCGTTTTTATGTGTTGCATTCTCATCTGTTTCACCTCCGTCACAAGACATTTTCTGAAAATGTGGCTTCATAGATCAAGTCTGACATAACGTCACCCATGATCTTCTCACATCTTCCACAATGTTGTCCTACTAAGCCATCTGTCGGCCTTCCACAAGTACTGCATTTCATCCAAACCACCTCCTA
>CAYVUI010000137.1:0-10380 GCA_964454745.1 uncultured Pirellulales bacterium
TCATCAAAATATAAATCCAAAAATCTGTGAAAATCTGTGCCATCTGTGGCTCTAAAATATTATAGAAATCCTTTCGCCGAAGGCGGAAAAATCAGCGAGAATCCGTGTAATCAGTGTTCCGTAAAAAAATATTTCTTCGTCGAGCAAAGCGAGACCTTTGCGGTCTTAGCGTCTTTGCGTGAGAATATATAACAGCGAGTTCTATGTGCAAATCATGCCTGTGTGCAGTCCAAATATTTATCTGCCTGAAGGCAGTTTCGCGTCCTTTCGCGCATTTCGCGGTTAATAAAAAAACATGGCCGCAGGCCATTCCACAATCTACTCTCTACTCTCCACTCTCTATTCTCTTGCCCGCAGGGCACGCCCAAGCCTGCCGAAATTCCAAAAGAAAAAATCGTACAAGTGTATGATACATTTGTACGATAAAATTCGAACACTTGTACGATTGAGTTCTACAAAGATGTATACGTACCAAAAACCACTACAAAAATGTAGCCAAAGCCCAAATTTAATACAAATGTATTAAACGTTTGTATTAAACATTTGTATGTCAAAATTCATACGTTTGTATTAAATATTTCTATAAAATTACCCATCTTAACGACAACAGACCCCCAATGCCCTGTACTTATTGTGATTCCATTCACAAATGGCCTCGCACCTGCCACGCACCATTCCTGTTATCGGACTGCAATTGTCGTATATTTTTACTCTCACCAGAAATTCTTCAAAAAATTCACTTGCAAAACACACTTTTCCTTGTTTATATTATGAATTCGTTACTTTTGCGGGTGTAGCTCAGCGGTAGAGCGTCACGTTGCCAACGTGAATGTCGTGGGTTCGAATCTCATCACCCGCTTTTCAGGGCCAAAAGGCCATAAAAAGCCCAAAAGGGCGTATAAAAAACAATTTTAGACATAGCTTTTGCGAGAGACCGGCTCGAAGGAAGTCAGGCGTAGGTCGCAATCGTGCAGGCGGAATCAAAAGATTCCGGACAATCTAATACGTTGGCTGAAAGGAAATCAATCCTTTGAGCCTTTTTTGTTACCAAAAAGGAGCATCGAACATGGCAGCCGAAAAGAAAACCACCGAAAACGACACCAAAAAGGACGCTATCAAGGCCAAAATCACCGTTAAGGACTCCGGCCCCTGCAAAAAGGAACTTTCCGTCGAAGTCCCCGAGGAAATGATCAAGGAAAAACTCGATGAACAGTTCTCGGAATTGTCCAAAGATGTCGTGATTCCCGGTTTTCGCCGCGGCCGTGCCCCCATGCGGCTGGTCGTAAAGCGTTTCGGCGAGGATGTACGCGAGCAGGTGAAACTGAGGCTGCTCGCCGAGACCAGCGACGATGCCGTGCGGGATAACGAGCTCGATCCGCTCCGCGACCCGGATATTGACTATAAAAACGTGGAATTGCCCGAAACCGGACCCATGAAGTACACATTTGAGGTCGAAGTTCGGCCGGAATTTGAACTGCCTGAACTGACCAAAATCCCCGTTAACAAGCCCAAAATCGAGTTTGACGATAAGCAGCTCGACCAGCAGATCCAGGCCATGCGCGAGCGGGCCGGCATGTGGGTGCCCAGTGAGGAAAAAGTCGACGAGGGCGACCAGATCATCGCCGATGTGGTCAGCAAGGTCGAGGGCGAAGAGCAGCAGAACAAGGAAGACAATACTGAAATCTTCGTTCGCGAGCAGGGATTCGTTGCCGGCGTACCGGTTGAGGGCCTGGCGAAACTCCTGAAGGGCGCCAAGGCCGGCGATACGAAAGAGACCACCGTCGATGTGCCGGAAACCTTTTTCAAGGAAGAACTTAGAGGCAAAAAGGTCGATCTCAAGATCGAGGTTAAGGATGTCAAGCGTCTTGAACCTGCCGAGATGAACGACGAATTTTTCGCACGTTTCGGCGTGGAAGATGAAGATGAACTCCGCGACAACCTGCGTGAAATGCGGGAATCCCAGGCCGAGCAGGATGCCAGGTCGCAGATGGGCGACCAGGTGTACCAGTATCTGCTGGAGAAGACCGAGTTTGACCTGCCGGCCAATATCGTAGCTGAGCAGAGCACGCGAATCCTGCAAAGGCAGTATACACAACTACTTATGCGGGGCCAGAACCGCGATGAGATCAATGAGCGGATGGAAGAACTGCGGGCCGCGAGCGACCAGCAGGCCGTCGAGCAGCTCAAATTGTTCTTTATTATGGACAAAATCGCCGGAAAGTTCGAAATCGAGGTTTCCGAGGAAGAAATCAATGGTCACATCGCCCAGGCAGCGGCCCAGCGGGGCCGACGGCCGGAAAAAATGCGGGAAGAACTGCTGCGGGATGGATCGCTGGATCAGTTCCGGATGCAGGTTCGTGAGCAGAAGTGCATTGAAAAGCTGCTCGAAGATGCCGAGGTGACCGAGGGCGAAGCGAAGACCGCCAAGAAAAAGACCGCTAAGAAGGCTGAAAAGGCCGAAAAAGCGGATGATGACGAAAAAACCGCCAAGAAGAAGGCCACAAAAAAGAAGGCGGCCAAGCCCAAAGAAGACGATAAAAAGGACAAGGAAGAGCCCAAAGCGGCAAGCCGAAAAGAAACAGAAAAGAAGCGAACGAAGAAGAAAACGACCAAGAAAGAAGACTAAAACGATCAGTTCAAACATTTGTTTCAATCGCGTGTTTGAATTAATGTGCCTGAATCGGCATTTCCGGTCGCCCGGGGATGCCGATAAAACCGGAATGAAAACGTCAGGAATTTTGAAAGTGAGTTTGTTAATCAGCCGATAGAAAGAAAGTCCGGAGGGTCGGGGGGCGTATTCGGGCTTCGAATCGAGCGGTGAAATTCAGAGATACCCTTAAGGGTAGTAAATTTCCGCGAGAAAAATTGTAATTTATTACTTTGAAGATATTTACCGCGGATAAAACGTGAATTTTCAATCGGAAGCACTATAAAAGGATTTACGGATGGCAATCATCAAACCAGAGTCGGGTTCGGTTTTTCGGCCGGATCTTATGAGCAACACGGGGGCGTATCTGCAGAGCAACTACCAGCGGACGCGGGAAATGACACTCAGCGACCTGCTGCTGGAAAATCGGATCGTGTTTATGGTCGGCGAGATTCATTACGGCCTGGCGACCGATGTGATTATGAAGCTTTTGTACCTGGATAACCACAAGCCGGGGCGGGAAATCAGCCTTTATATCAATTCTCCGGGCGGCAGCGTCGATGATACGCTGGCGATTTATGATACGATGACATTTATCGGATCGCCGGTATCGACATTTGTGATCGGCCGGGCGCAGTCCGGCGCAGCGCTGATTTTGGCCGCGGGCGAGAAGGGCAAACGCCATGCGCTGCCTCATGCGAAGATTATGCTGCATCAGCCCTGGGGCGGTGTGACCGGGCAGGCGTCGGATATCGATATCCAGGCCAAGGAGATCCTCAAGAGCAAGAAGCTGATCAACGAGATTTTGAGTAAGCACACGGGCCTGACCATAGAGAAGATCCAGGAAGAGACCGAGCGCGACAAGTACATGAGTGCGAAGGAGGCTCACCAGTACGGCCTGATCGACGAGGTGCTGCACGAAGAGGGCAAGGACAAGGGCAAAGACAAATCGAAAGAAAAAACCACGGATACTGACAAGGAAGGTTAAGGACACAGATGAGTGCCAATAATTCACTTGTACCGATTGTAATTGAAAAGAGCGGCCGCGGTGAGCGGGCGTATGATATTTATTCCCGGCTGCTCAAGGACCGGATTATCTTCCTCGGCGGGCCGGTGGACGATGACTCGGCGAATTTGATCATTGCCCAGATGCTGTTTTTGAGCAATGAAGAGGCGGACCAGGATATTCATTTTTATATCAATTCTCCGGGCGGCGCGATTACCTCCGGGCTGGCGATCTATGATACGATGCAGTTTCTGCGCTGCAGCGTGGCGACGTACTGCGTAGGCCAGGCGGCGAGCATGGGCGCGGTTCTGTTTGCCGGCGGGGATAAGGACAAGCGTTTTATCCTGCCTAACAGCCGGGTATTGCTGCACCAGCCGCTGATTTCGGGCGTGCTGCAGGGTGCGGCGACGGACCTGGAGATCCAGGCGAAGGAAATTCTGCGTCTGCGTGAGCGGCTGTACGCGATCTTGTCGCACCATACGGGCCAGACGCCTGAGAAGATCGAGAAGGACAGCGACCGCGACCTTTGGCTGGAAGCGGAAGAGGCGATCGAGTATGGCGTGGCGGACCGAATCCTGCAAAAGGCGCCGGAAGTGCTCAAGAACAAGGATAAGGACTGATCCCCTTAGAGGATTTTATGCCGACGAACGGTTACAACTTGCGTGTTATTTTGGTTTTCACGGCTTTGCTGGGCGTGCTGCTCGGCGGCGGGTGCAGCGAAGAGGAGAACCGAACGAGCCTGTACGATGTGAACCGCGAGCTTACGGCCCAAAACCAGGAGCTGGAGCTGCAGGTTGAGCAGCTTTCGGCGGAGAATGAGAGCCTGCGGAGCCGGGTCAATGCTTTGACGGGCCTGGAGGGTCAGCGGGACGCGGAGACGCTGGCGACGGTAAAGACGATTTCCATCGCGAAAAAGAGCGGGATTATCGACCGCGACCGGGACGGCGAGAAGGAGACGCTGGTGGTGTACCTGCATACGCGGGATGGTTCGGGCGACGGGATCAAGTCGACCGGGCGGCTTCGAGTGGCCCTGTGGGATCTTGGCCAGCCGCAGAACCGGGCACTGGTGGAAGAGTGGGAGCTTGGGCCCGAGGAGCTAAAGAGCAAATGGACGTCCGGGATGCTGGGCAGTTTTTACCGGCTGCATTTTCCGGTGAAGGATTATATGGGGGAATTGGGGGACGAGCTGACGGTCAAGGCGGAGTTTCTGGATTACCTGACGGGCGAGCAGTTTGAGACGCAGACTGTGGTGAAGCGGTGAATAATCTCTTCGCGTTCTGCGGGGGTTTTTCGGTAACAGTTGATTCCATTTTTGAAACGCAGATTATGCGGATTTCACTGATTTTACTTCGTTCGCTTTGCTCACTCAGCTTTTATAAACCACGAAAGGCGCGAAACTGCTTTCAAGCAAATAAAGATTTGGTTTACACACAGGCAGGATTTCATGATTAGGTTGTGTGAAAAACGGCGATAAAGTTTTGTGTGTAAAACTTCAATCACTTCAGGCTCTTCATGGTGAAAAGATTTTACCATGAAGATAATATGAAAGCCATGAAGACTGCCTTCGGCAGCGGCTGGATGTTATTTTTTGAAACGCTGATTATCGGTGGACGCAGATTTTCATTGTAAATGGGCACAGTTGGTTACGAGATAATTTGCGATGTTGAGGTGGGCGAGTTTGGGATCGTGGTTTATCGAGTCTTTGACTCGACGATGTTGTGCGAGGCGCACAACATCAAGGAAACGGTCTGCGACCGAAGCAATCATATCTAAGGTCAGGTTCGTAAGAACCGCCACCCTGGGGAAATGAAACTCCAAACTCACCCCTCTCCATGCTCCCTTTAAAGAGGCTCAGGACGGGAAAATCGGGCTTTATGCAGGTACAACACAAACAGGGAGCTTATTTTTCGGGATTTTTGTTGATTTGGGGCGGCAATTCGGGTACGATGGCGTCGGAAATCAGGGAGTGACTTTATCTCGAAGGGACCCGGACACAGGCACAGTAGGATTTTACGACGGTGCATCGTGCTACGGGATTGTCTATTTACAACAGACCTGAGCTAAGGAATTGAGTGGGAGTCATAACCGGGATGTCGCTTTTTTTGTAATGATTCAGGTTTCGGGAGATAATACAGTTCGCATCCACACGAACAGCGCTGAAATACTGGATGGCATCCTCAAAATCCTTAAAGTCTGAATCCAGTGCCTGGTTGATGATCCTGGCATCGAGGGCCACGGTGGTGAAAATATCACGCAGCAGCGAAAGGCTTTTTTTGGCGATGCGCGGGGAGGTGTGCCTGCTGTGGATGTAATAGATATTATTGAAACTAATCGCGGAGATGTACCCGGTCACACGCGATTTTTCCGCCAAGGCCCACACGGATGCACTGTCAGGATAGAACGGCTCCCTGTTTTTTAAGACGTCGATCAGGACATTGGTATCGATCAAAATATTCATGGTCAGCAGTTGTGTATCGTACTTGCGATTGAAATTCCCGTTTTATTCGCGTTAAATATCGTTTAAATAATTACTATTTTCCTCTCGGAGATTTACGGCCCTTAAGGGTATATTTTTCCCGCAGGGTGTCGGTGAGAACCTCCCTGTAATCATCGCCTTCAAAGGACAGCAGGCCCGTTGCCTTGCGGGTCAGCGGCCCCGGACGGATGCCCGTGCTCTCCCGGCTCGAGAGCGACTGTATAAATCGCGTGAACATCGCGGAGACGGAAGTCTTGTTTTCCCGGGCGAGCTTTTTGGCCTGGTCAACGGTCTGGTCGTCTATGCTTAATGTCAATTTCGGCATTTCAGGGCTCCTGTACGTATATATTATATTATATTATACGTATCGGCCCAGAGCAAGTCAAACTTAATGTGAAGGATTTTCTGTTCTATATCCGCGAAAATGGCATTTTTTGTGTATTTCGTGTGTTTCGCGGTTCATATTCTTTTTTACTGATTTAGGTTGCATTGGGGCGGGAATTCGGGTACGATGCGTCGGAAATCAGGGAGTGACTTTATCCCGAAGGGACCCGGACACAGGCACAGTAGGATTTTACGGCGGTGCATCGTGCGCGCCGGGAGAGAAAACGAAAAGTCTGGAAGGGAGAAGAAAATGAGGAGGATTTTGGAGATGAAAGAATTTTTCCATTTCAGGAGATCTAACGAAAAGTATTATTTATTAATCATCCTTTTGCTTGTTGCTTGTTCTTTATTGTTCTTTCGTTTGGGGGATATACCTCGTGTTTTTATTGATGAGGCATGGGATTCCGCTCTAGGTGTAAATTTATTAGAGGAAGGTGTACTTCGGCATCCATTTATCGAGGGCTTTGGAGGGATGCATATACGATTTCTTCAAAATCGCATAATCTTGCCAATTGTCAGTGCAGGAGCTTTTAAATTTGCAGGTTACAGTGTTTTTACTTCCCGTCTCAGCTCGGCTTTACTCAGCTTGTTTACTATTTTACTTTTATTTTTCATGACCAAAAAATGGTTTGGATCATGGCAGGCTTTTCTTGTTGGATTATGTACAGTTATTCATCCTTGGTGGTTTTGGGTGAGCCGAAGAGCCAGACCTGAAATATACTACATTTTTTTGGGGATATGTCTTATTTGGTTACTTGAGGGATATTTTCGCAAAAAATCAGCCTGGAGAGCGGTTTTATGTGGAATTGTTTCCGGTTTTGCTGCACTTACACATCCCAATGGTATACTTCTTTGTGGGAGTATAGGGCTTTCATCTTTAATCTGGCTTAAAAGAAGATCAAGTTCTCTCAAATTACTTTTATTTGTCTCAATTGGATTTATTATAACTGTTTTTCCATGGTTGTTATATATTTACAAATCAAATGTTATTGAGGGTGTTAGTTTTATGATGCAATATCAATTTGCTCAAATAACAGGGCAAAATCCGATATTTGGTGAACTTATGAGATGGAAAAACTATTTTGAGGATGAATATATATGGGTTCTTATCCCAATAATGTTTGTTAGTTGGGTGAGTAGTTGGTACAAATCATCACGCTATGATAAATTTTTAGCCACTTTTATTTGTTTATTTTCAGTTTCACTATTTCTTATTAGTGCTAATAAATGCGCTCCTTACTACCTCTCTGCTGTACTTTGGGCATGGTCTGTTCTTATAGTTAGATTCTCGTTTTGCCTGGTTCATAAATTAAATATTTTGTCGAATGAGTATTTTTCTATTAGGCCAAAACTGATAAAAAGATATGGGGTAGCATTTGCCAGCTTATTATTAATTGTTTACTTTACGAATTGCTTTTGGTCTTTGGGTCTTTATTTTAATAATTTAAAAGAAGCTGATATAGACAATTTATATGGAAATATAAGTGAAATCATAAATGATGAAAATGGACTTGTTTTTGCCGATCCACTATTCTATTTTGGCAATAAAAAACTTAATTACGGCCCTTATTATATTACTTATGAGCAAGAGCAGCTTAGAGTTTTACTGCTCTGGATAAAAAGCAAAGAATTTAAGTATGCAATAAGAAGTTCCTGGCATCAATCACCTCCTTTAAACAGCGACAATATATCAGTTGAAATGCCATATTGGCGACAATATAATATAATAGATCATACTTGCAGGGTATTTGGAACAAAGATAGGCTATTATGAAGACCCGGTCTATGGTTCTTTTGAAGTGTATAAATTAGATACGGACAAAAAGATATTCGTCTCAAGGTTTTAGCGTTTTAGTGGGTGCCCCCTTTGCTATTATACTTCGCTTAAGCTATGAAGAAATCAGCTACTATGCGGCAGGCGATCCACTCTACGTTTTTTTCTTTTTCTGCTGTTGTTTTTGCACTTTTGCCCAGGTGTCGCGGAGGCCGACGGTTTTGTTAAACACCAGCTTGCCGTCCGTGCTGTCCGGGTCGGTGCAGAAATAACCCAGCCGCTCAAACTGCCAGCGGTCGAAAGCTTTCGTCTCTTTCAAATTCACCTCGGCAAAGCAGTGATCGCGGACCTCCAGTGAATTGGGGTTCACGTTCGCGGTAAAGTCCTGGTCCTCCCGCTCGGTATCCTCGGGGTTTTCCTTCGTGAACAGGTGGTCGTAGATCCGCACCTCGATGGGCAGGTTCTCGTGCGCGCTTACCCAGTGCAGCGTGGACTTTACCTTGCGGCCGTCCGGGGCATCGCCGCCGCGGGTGGCGGGGTCGTAGGTACAGCGGATTTCGGTGATATTGCCGTTCTCGTCCTTTTCCACGCCGGTGCAGGTCACAAAATAGGCGTACCGCAGGCGTACTTCGCGGCCGGGGGCGAGGCGGTAGAACTTGCGCGGCGGGTCTTCCATGAAGTCCTCGCGTTCGATGTACAGCTCGCCGGAGAAGGGCACCTTTCGCGTGCCGGCCGATTCGTCCTCGGGGTTGTTGATCGCGTCGAGGGTTTCGACCTGGCCTTCGGGGTAATTCTCGATCACGACCTTGACCGGGTCCAGCACGGCCATGACGCGGGGGCTGGTTTTGTTGAGGTCCTGGCGGAGGAAGTGTTCGAGAAGCTGGAAGTCGATGGTGGAGAAGTATTTGTTGACGCCGATGTGCTTCATGAAGTCGCGGATGGCCTCGGGGGTGTAGCCGCGCCGGCGCAGGCCGCGGAGGGTCGGCAGGCGCGGGTCGTCGTAATCGGCGACGAATCCGCCCTCGATGAGCTTACGCAGCTTGCGCTTGGACATGATGGTATACGTCAGGTTGAAGCGGGCGAACTCGATCTGCTTGGGGTGGTGGATCTGCGGGTCGCGGTCCTGGTTGATCGCGTCGATGAACCAGTGGTAGAGCGGGCGGTGGTTCTCGAATTCGAGCGAGCACAGCGAGTGCGTAACGCCTTCGACGCTGTCTTCGAGGCCGTGGGCCCAGTCGTACATGGGGTAGATGCACCAGGTGTCGCCGCGGTGGGGGTGCTGGGCATGGAGGATGCGGTACATGACTGGGTCTCGCATGTTCATGTTGGGGTGCGACATGTCGATCTTGGCGCGGAGTACGCGGGTGCCGTCCGGGAATTCGCCGGCCTTCATTTTCGTAAACAGCTCGAGGTTTTCTTCCGGGCTGCGGTCGCGGTAGGGGCTGTTGGTGCCCGGCTCGGTGAGGGTGCCGCGGTTTTGGCTGATCTGATCGGGGGTCTGGTCGTCTACGTAGGCCAGGCCCTTTTGGACGAGCTCGACGGCGTATTCGTACATCTGCTCGAAGCAGTCGGAGGCGTAGAAGAATTTGTCGCCCCAGTCGCAGCCGAGCCACTGGACGTCCTCTTTGATGGCCTGGACGAATTTTTCCTCTTCCATGAGCGGGTTGGTGTCGTCCATTCGCAGGTGGAAGGTGCCGCCGAAGTCCTGGGCGATGCCGTAATCGATCCAGATCGCCTTGGCGTGGCCGATGTGGAGAAAGGCGTTGGGCTCCGGGGGAAAGCGGGTGACGACCTGGCCGCCGTAAAGGCCGGCTTCGACGTCTTCTTTGACGATCTGGCGTATAAAGTCGAGGGACGGGCGATGGGCGTCTTCTTTGCTTGGTTTTTCGCTGGCTGTCACTTGGGGCACCTTAAATCTGGGTTTCTAACAATTTGCTGTTCATTTGACTGCGTTTTTGGTGGGTACAATCCACCCTACGAATCCTTATTTGGTATCGAATCCTACCAGAAATCGCCACGCATGTACAGAGTTAGAACTTGTTTCATAACTCATTTGTGCTGAAAATTGCCCTTTTCCTCCCTGGTCAGCGTCGG
>CAYVUI010000138.1:0-10266 GCA_964454745.1 uncultured Pirellulales bacterium
ATCCCGATGGAATGTAAACCGGGCCGCCTAAAAGCGGGTTTTTAGAGTGGACTCATTAATCTAAAAGGTTATTGTAATGAAAACCAAAAGACTAAAATCTAAAAAAGAAGATATTACTTCTTTAAACCTATATGATTTGTTAGATTTTTTATATGAGATTGACTCAAAATCAGTTGATTTATTCAAAGGTCAATAGATGTGGACAAACATCCGGAAATACTGGAGCTTTTTAAAGACATGCTAAAAGTAACCCCTCGTTCATCCGGAATTAATAAAGAATTAAGACGGTTTTTAAAAGAAAACGGAGAAAGATAAAGGTACCTGATCCCTTAAACTGTAATTAACTTCTCTATTATGCATAAATATGACATAAAAAATGGAAAGTATGGCAAAATCTTTATCCCCAGGGCTAATTGGGATGATGAAATGACGAAGTATTGCCTGACTCATAAAATTGGTGAAGTCCATGTGGACCCTGCGTTAGGTTGCGATTGTACCTATCTGTCTTTTCTTGGGGATATAAAAGACTTAAAAGACACTTTTGTCACTATTGAAGATGAGTATGGTAAAAAGTTTATTGCCAATCGAGAATGGAATTCTCAAATGACGGAGTACTGTTTATCGAATAATGTCAAAGGGATTTGGCTGAATATTGCGTGGGGATGGAGGGGAAATGATTTGTCTTTTCTTGGAGACTTACGAGATATTTTAACATCTTTTCAGATATTAGATTCATTTTTACCTGATCCTGAACCCATAGAGTCGCTGACAAATCTCAAACGCTTGACACTTGATGCTGTTTTGAAGAAAAAGATTAAATTGGAAGGTTTCTCTCAACTCGAGATAATATCACTGAATTGGAATAACAAAGTCGAATCTGTGTTCAAGTGTAAAAAGCTCAAAGATATTTTTATCTATAAATATAAATCCAAAGAGAAGAGTTTGTCTGAGTTTTCAGAGTTTTCTGATTTACAGTCTTTACGGTTGAAGGTTACGAATATTCAAAGAATCGGGGATTTATCCAGCCTTGACCATTTAAGGCATCTGGAAATTGCCCATGCGACAAAATTAGAATCATTGGATGGGATTGAAGTATTAAAAAGTCTAAAGAAGTTGGAACTTACTACATGTAAAAAGATTGTTCATATTGAACAGGTGAGAGGGCTAAATAATTTGGAACATTTATATGTAATTAATTGTGGAAAGATAGAAAGCATCAAGCCTCTGGAAAAGCTTCACAAGCTTAAATCATTTTTATTTTATGATGAGACAAATATTGTGGATGGCGACCTTTCTTTGTTGAAAAAATTACCAAGCCTTAAGAAGACTTCTTTTTACAACAGACGTCATTATAATATTGAGCGTCCACTTTGGAGTAGCGGTAAAACCTCAGAATTAAAAGTAAAAGAGAAAAGTAAAGGCACCTGACATCCACAATTAACTTCTTCATGGCCTTCAAGAGCTTTATGGTAAAAAAATACTCACCAAGAAGAGCTTGAAGTGACAACCTCATTTCCCATCTTTCTTTTCCTTTTCCCTGGCGATATGCACAACCAGGACATGCCTGGCAGCCGTCAGGGCCATGTCCACATCCAGCCCGGCAGCATATCGGTTCCCTTTCCCTGATATCGACCATTTCGCCCCATTTTAACACATCCGGACGCATTTTAACAGCCCCACGCACAATATCGCCCGATTTGGCCCAAAAGCCCCGATTGGCCCTTGACGCCCGGCCGCTTTGCGTTTATCCTTTGCAAACTTGCAGGAAGGAAAGCAAGTGGCCGCACAGAAAGCGGGCATGAAACGATATTTGAAGAAAAGCTAACGGAAAGGAAAGGCAATGTTCAGCACAATTGTAGATGTTGGAGCACGAGAAATTCTGGACTCGCGAGGCAATCCCACGGTCGAAGTGGATGTCCTGCTCGACGACGGATCGTTCGGCCGCGCGGCGGTACCCTCCGGGGCCAGCACCGGGGCCTACGAGGCGGTAGAACTTCGCGACACGAAGAAAAAACGCTACATGGGCAAAGGCGTGGAAACCGCGGTCAAAAACGTAAACGAAATCATCGCACCCGAGGTACTGGGCATGGACGCGACCGCGCAGGAAGAGGTCGATATGCTCATGTGCGAGATCGACGGCACGCCGGACAAGGCCAAGCTGGGCGCCAACGCGATCCTCGGCGTTTCACTGGCGGTCGCCAAGGCAGCGGCCGAAAGCGCGGCACTGCCGCTGTACCGCTACGTGGGCGGATGCAACGCAAACGTACTTCCGGTTCCGATGATGAACATCATCAACGGCGGAAAGCATGCGGACAACAACGTGGACTTCCAGGAATTCATGATTATGCCCATCGGGGCCAAAGACTTCCCCACGGCCCTTCGCATGGGTGCAGAAGTGTTCCACACGCTCAAGAAGGTGCTCAAGGATAAAAATTACAACACCGCCGTCGGCGACGAAGGCGGCTTCGCTCCCTCGCTCAAGAGCAATGACGAAGCGCTGGAAGTGATCATGGACGCGATCAAGGCCGCCGGCTACAAGGCAGGCAAGGAAATCTTCATCGCGCTCGACCCGGCTTCGACCGAAATGTGGGTCAACAGCTCCAAGAGCTACAAGTTCTTCAAGAGCGATCCGAAGAAAAAAGTCAAAAGCGCCGAAATGGTCAAGCACTGGGCCAAGTGGGCAGGCAAGTACCCCATCGTCAGTATCGAAGACGGCCTGGCCGAAGACGACTGGGCCGGCTGGGTCAAAATGACCGAAGAGATGGGCGACACCTGCCAGCTCGTCGGTGACGACCTGTTCGTTACCAATACCGAGCGCCTGGCAACCGGTATCGAAAAAGGCGCAGCCAACTCGATCCTGATCAAGGTCAACCAGATCGGCACGCTGACCGAGACCATCGCGGCGATCAACCTCGCCCGCCAGAACGGCTACACCGCGGTAATGAGCCATCGCAGCGGCGAAACCGAAGACGCGACCATCGCGGACCTGGCGGTAGCGACCGGCGTCGGCCAGATCAAGACCGGAAGCGCCTGCCGGACCGACCGCATCTGCAAGTACAACCAGCTCCTGCGTATCCACGAGGAACTCGGTTCCGCGGCCAAGTACGGCGGCGAAATTTTCCCCTACGTCTAATCGCAGGCGGAAAAAGCCGGGCGAAATGATTTTTCCCGGCGGTTAATGATGCTCATAAGGGCCGGACGGCAGGCGGTGCTGCCCGGCCCTTTTCTTGTAACACCAGGGCTTGAAACTGGGGATCAAAATGGCAAGGAAGACGGACATCCTCAGATTGTTTCTGTTTTGTATCTGTTTCTCGGTCGGGGCCGGGGCGGTGGCCCTGTCGCTTCTGGCCGGCGAGCTGAAGGTCTATTACGAGAACAAGCAGGCCCTCTGGCGAATCGAACACGCCAACCGGGAGGTCGAGCAGCTCACCGAACGCTACGCCCAGCAGATCGAGCAGATCGAACGCGACCCCAACCAGCTTCGTAAACTCCGCTGGGCCGTACTGGGCGAAGAGCCCAACGAGCCGGGCAAATTCTTCCCCCAGGTCGATACCCGCGAGCTGGCCCGCGTCATGGCCGTGATCGAGACCATGCAGGAACCCGAACCCAATATGGTGCCCGCATGGGTTCAGCGAAGCAACCAGATCAACATGCGTTACGGCCTGTTCTTTGCCGGGGCCGGGCTGATTATCACCACCTTCATCTTCTTCGGCGTCAGCCGCGAAACCAGGGCATAACGACCCGATCTCTCAGATCGATTTGGAACCACCGCCCGGATTTGGTATAATAAACAGCTATGAGCCGCAGTAAAAAACAACGCGAAGCGATCCGGGACCAGATCCGCGAATTCCCGACCGGCCCGGGCCTGTACTTCATGAAGGACGAAAACGACGTCGTCCTCTACATCGGAAAGGCCAAGAACCTCCGCAGCCGCGCGGGCAGCTATTTCCAGGATTCCGCCGATCTGCACGCCACCCGCGGGCCCAAAATCGTCGAGATGATCCACAAGGTCTCCCGCGTCGATTACCTCGAAGCGGCCAACGAAGTCGACGCCACGCTCAAGGAGGCCCGCCTGATCAAGGACATCCGCCCGGTATACAACACCCGCCAGACCGATGACAAAACCTTCCCCTACCTTGAGATCACCACCCGCGAGGCCTTTCCCGGCGTGTACATCACGCGGAATCCCAAGAATCCCCGCTCGCGGATGTTCGGCCCGTTTACCAGCTCCAACGACCTGCGCGACGTAATGGGCGTACTGCAGAAAATCTTCAAGTTCCGCACCTGCTCGCTCGAGATCGATCCCAGCGACGATAAACGCCGCTTCTTTCGGCCGTGCATCCTCTTCAGCATCCACCAGTGCACCGCACCCTGCGGCGACCGCGTCAGCCGCGATGCCTACCGCGCCCAGGTCAATGACCTCGTCACCTTTTTGCAGTCAAAGCGGCAAAACGTACTGCGGAAACTCAAAAAGCAAATGGACCAGGCCGCCGCCGACCGTGACTACGAAGCCGCTGCCATGTACCGCGACCGCATCGGTCTGATCGAACGCCTCGACCAGCGCGGCGAAATCTCCGTCCACGTCCAGCCGGAAGTCTTCTCCGGCGATATGACCGAGGCCCTTGAAAAACTCCAGAAAATCTTTGACGCACCCGAGCCGATCCGCACCATCGAGGGTATCGACATCGCCCATCTCTCCGGCAGCGAAACCGTCGGCTCCCTGGTCAAATTCATCGACGGGCGAACCTTCAAGCAGGGCTACCGGCGTTTCCGCATCCGCGGCGTCCTGGGTGTAGACGACTACGCCTCCATCGCCGAGGTCGTCCGCCGCCGCTACAAGTACGCCATGGCCGGCGAGGAGCTCTGGCCCGACCTGCTGCTGATCGACGGCGGCAAAGGCCAGCTAAACGCCGCCGCCCACGCACTCGAAAACATGGACAGCAAAATCCGCCATCTCGCCTCCCTGGCCAAGCGCGAAGAGGAACTGTTCATCTACCCGAACAAACAGCCCGTCCGCATGGCCCCCAACAATCCCGCCCGAAAACTCCTCCAGTCCGTCCGCGACGAAGCCCACCGCTTCGCCCAGCACTACCACCACATCCTCCGCCGCAAGAAAACGCTCGAAGGCTAATCCCGTTTTGTAAGCTGCGAAAAAATCCTGTGATTTGCCGCGGGAAAGGTATATCGCTTGACCTGCCCTCGTGTAATCCACCGGACCGCCTGCGACGCCAGCGGCTTTGCCGTGCCGGACCTGTACTCGCACACAAACGGATGCAGCGTAATCGAAAAATGCGAATACGCATGATCCACCGGCACAAGCTTTTCACCTACCGCAATCTCGATTCCCGTCTCTTCGCGTACCTCCCGCACCAGCGTCTTCTTTAGCGGCTCACCGGGTTTTTGCTTGCCGCCGGGCAGCTCCCACAGCCCGGCCAAAAGCCCCGTTGCCTTGCGCTTGGCGATCAGAAACTTGCCGTCCTTATATATAATCCCCACCGCAATCGTGTAATGTGGTATCGCCTTTGCCGCTGCCTTTTTGGGCAGCTTTTCCTGGTCGCCGTATGCGTATGCTCGGCACTGCTCCCGGATCGGGCAGTTCCCGCAATCCGGGCTCCGCGGGGTACACACCATCGCCCCGAGTTCCATCAATCCCTGGTTCAAATCCCCCGGCTTTTTCCCCTCTGCAAGCTGCGCCGCAATCGACCACAGCCGTTTTTGCGTCCCCGGCGCCTTGATCTCGGTCCGGATCGGCATCACCCGCGAAAGCACCCTTGCGACGTTTCCATCCAGGATCGGCTCAGGCTTATCAAACGCAATGCTCAAAATCGCCCCCGCCGTATACCGCCCCACTCCCTTTAGCGAGAGCAACGCCTCCCGGTCATCGGGCACCTGGCCGCCAAACCGTTTCACCACCTCCTTCGCCGAGGCATGCAAATTCCGCGCACGCGAATAATAACCCAAGCCCTCCCACAGCTTTAACACCGAATCCACCCGCGCCCGCGCAAGCGATCTCACATCCGGAAACCGCTTCATGAACCGCTCATAATACGGCAAAACCGTCATAACCCGCGTCTGCTGGAGCATAATCTCCGAAACCCAGACCGCGTACGGATCCTTTGTATTTCGCCACGGCAAATCCCGCCGATTCGCCCGGAACCATCGCACCAACCCCTCACGGATCCATTCCAGCCGCTGCTTTTGCTTCATCCGCCCCAAATGCCCGCAACCTCACTTCGCCTGTTCATTTTGCAAATACAATTCATGGAACGCATGCGGAGAAACCGCCACATACCCGGGCCCAAGCATCTTCTGCACCGCCGCCAGGTCCGACGGAAAATACGACCAGCTTAGCGGATGCACAGTAATAAATGCCGGTCGCTCCGCGGGTGTATGCGTCTTGATCTCATCCGCAAGCCACTGGTTATTCGCCGCAGATCGGCCGATATTCGCCGCATCCCACCGCGTCACCACGTGCGAGACCACAACCTCCCGATCCTCGCCCATCATATAATTGGGCCCGATCTCCAGCGCGTTGTCATCACGGCCCAGGCCCATCACCAGCATCTCAAGATTGGGAATCTCGCGAATAAACTTCTGCGTAATCGCATCGTCCCGGCTCCGCACAAAATCCTTCCATGCGTAGGTATACAGCCCCAGAACCTTCAAATCCAGAAAATCCATGTACCAACCGGTATCGTATAAATACTGCTTCCACGCCCGGGCCGGGTTCTCCGTCTTGCCGAACAGGTTCCGGTACGGATGGACATACCCATTGCCCGAAATGCCGACATAAAAATGATCCGCCCCCGTCGCATTGCGGAAAAACCATTCGAGCACGCCGGGCATCAGCTCCCACGTCGCCGGGGCCAGGGACCAACCGATCGGAACCTGCCCGCGCTTCTCATCCTTCCACACATCGTGTTCCACGTCCATCCAGTATCCCGGCGCATCGCCCGAATCATTGATCGTATAACACACATACACCTTGTCCTGCTCCAATGGGGGAACCGTTTGCTCCGCCCGGCTGTGATAAGCCGCCACCGCCGACGCCACATCCACCTCCATGCCCGAGAGAAACGACAGGTTGCTCGTCCAGTCGCAGCCCAGCGTAATCTTACCGTACTCCCCGGCCAGGCCCACACCGTAATACTCCGTCAAGCCATGATCCGGCACCGCGCCCCACCAGCCGATGATCGGGATATTATCATCAAAGCCCGCCAGCACCTCCTCAAACAGTGCCTTCTCCGATTCATAATCCGAGATCACGTTGTTCTCAACATTCTTGCCCGTCACCCACATCGTAAACACCCGGTTCTGCACGAGATAATCTGTCAGGTAATGCCCGTTAAAATTCGGATGATAAATACTGACAAGCTCCCGGTTCATCTTCGGCCGCAAATGCTTCCACGCCCACCGGTACGCCTCCACATTCGACTTCCACTTGCCCGTCAGGTCCTCCACTTTCTTGCCCCTGGTAAACTTCGCAATATCCTGGAACGAAACGACAATCGCGTTTTCCACCGATGCCTTCATCGTCGCGATATTGATCGACGCCGGCAGGTTCATATCATACAAAATCACCTTGTCATACACCGAGTTATACTTCGCAAAATACTCCGCCAGGCTCAGCGTCCTTGTCTCCCGGATATACCCCCTTTTCTTGAACCAGTCAATCCATACGTGATCCGGCGTCTGGTTGGAATCCGCCGGCCGGCGAAGCAAAAACACCTTTGCCTCGTCCCCTCGGTTAATCAATCCCTGCAAAGTTGCCGCCGCAAGTGCGATATCCTTATCGGCACCGCTTAAGTCCACAAGATCGACCACCTCCGCCGGCGGAGGGGTCTGCGGAAAATAAATCTTCTCATACCCCCCGCTTTGCCGAACCTGGCCAAGCTGGCATCCAATCGCCGTCATCAAACACAAAACCGCCAACATCCCTGCCGCTACTCTGCCTTGCCTCATTGGTTTCTCCATCTAAAATCCCCAACGGGGGTTTTCGTTGCTATGCTTCGACGGTTACCGTGGTCTCCCCGGATGTCTCGATCATCAACCTGCCGTCTTCAAAATGCCATGAGACCGCGTTGGACACCTTTTTCGGCTCTTTCTTCGCCGCAAGTTCGATCCATCCGCTGCCGAAACTTTTTTCCACGACAACCGTCACACTCTTCTTTGCCGCATCCGGCTCAATCCGGGCGATATCAATATTCGTCAGCCGATGAACATACATCTCATCCGTCGCGGCCAGCGGTACAATCACGATCTCCTTATCATCCGTAAACGGGTTGCGAATCGGTCCGACACGCATCGTTTTACCCACCCAGCGCACCGGGGCATTTCGCACCTGCCACTCCGGCCCGGTCTGGCGGACCAGCCAGGTAAGCTGGCGATTGCCATCCGCCTTGACCTGCGCAGCCATCCGCTCGCTCTGTACTTTGGCCAGGTCAAACTTTGCCACGGTCCCATATCCAAGTTCACCATCCTTCGCATAGCCCTTGCCGTCCAGGATCATCGCGGGACGAACCGCATCTTCACTGCGCGAGGCATCCGCAAAATACAGTCGAAAACGCTCGACGAACACATCCGCCAGCAGGTTTGTAAACCGAACCGCGACCGCGATATGAATCGCGTTATCCGACTGCCGGTCATTGTAAATCGTCGTGTCGTCAACCTGCGGGATATCAAACGTATGCTCGAGCGTCTGCCCGCCCGCCGCCGGGTAATACATATCGCTCTTAAGCGTCGCCTGTCGCTTGAGATTACGATCCACTACGTAGCAGATAAACTGCAGATGCGGCGGTTGGCCCTCACTGTGAAACTGAATCTGCGCGGTATAATTTCGCCCTGGCTCCACACGGTAATACCCCCGGTGACCGATCGCACCGCCCGGGCAAACCAGGTCTTTTTTCTCACTGGCGTCCTTGCGTGCTAAAATCTTGATCCCCGGGTCCATCCACTGCCAGGTATTGTCTTCCTTAATCTCATTTTCCTCCAGCGGCTCAAGGTTATACCCCGCCAGGTGCTTGGTATGCCAGCCCTTGGCTGTCCGCTGCGTATATACCGAAAAGTCCGGGTTCTCGTTAATATCCTGCGTCGGGGCCGCGGTGTAATACAGTTTCTCCTCCCCGCCCGCGTGGTAGCGGTACGTCGGAACAATCTGCCCGTCCCGCCCGCACCCGTAACCATAGCTGTACGCAGGCAGGGCCCGAAGGTTCAGCGAGGTTTTTCGCTTCATAATGTGGGTCAAATGTTCATGCCCCTCGATCTCGTGGAAAAATTTATCCTGCGTCGCCGAGTAGCACATGACCTTGAAAGTATCCTCGGTTACCTCGAAATAAATCCCGCCCAGGTTGTCTTTGCCGTAATTGCCAGGATGGCTGGGGTTAAAACCGCCGATCCGGCCATTCGAGACATACACCGTCCCGCCGACCGGGACCACCTCATACGTGTGATTGTGCCCATGCATCCAGGCCAGGATATTCGGGTACCTGCGGATCACCTCCAGCACCATTTCAGAGTTACTCGTCTGCCGATAACCGATATCCCCGAAATACTTCGTCGTCCCCGCAAGCGAATTATGGCTCAGAATAATCACGTTCTTGTCTTTATTTAATTCGAGGTCCAGTTTTACCCATTCCAGCGCCTCCGATGAAACATACGACATATTAATCAGCTGAGGCAGGGAGATGACATGGATCCCCTTCATATCGAAGCTGTAATACGGCCGGCACCCCAGGCTCCCCATCCGCATCGCCAGCCACTCGGGATCGTGCTTGTACCCCCAGGCGTCCATCTCATGATTGCCGGGAACATAATAAAACGGCAGCCGTTTACAGCCGTTGGCAATTACCCTCGTCCACGCCGCCTTGTCCCTGGGCTCGGCATAGTTATGATGCGCATCGCCGGTATCGAGGAAGACATCCAGGTCCGGAAACCGCTTTAAAATCCGCTCCATCATTTCCTTTTGCTCTTCTACCGAGGGCTGATCGTCCGCTCGCCACCCGAAATGGGCATCCGACACAATAAATCCCCTAAACGCCGGATCGCCCGTCGGGGCCGCCATCTTTACATCCACAGGCTTGGACTGTGCCCATACCACAGGCGAAAAAGCAAGAGCGGAAGAAAAAAGGGCCGAGGATTGAAGGAATTGCCGCCTGGACAGTTTATCATTCATAATATTACCTCATATTTGTAAATATTTTCAACATTAATAAGTAGGGCTTGCTGAATAAGCCCATATTTCTATTTTACTGAGTTTCTCAGGCGGCC
>CAYVUI010000139.1:0-9934 GCA_964454745.1 uncultured Pirellulales bacterium
TTATATGAGATTTAATCTTGACATGAATGATGCAATCTAAAATATGAAGTGCTTGAATTATGTGTACCACAAAAGATCATACAGACGACAAAGATGCCATAGCCCAGGGAATCATTCGCAACTTAGGCGATCTTCCCGCTGGGGCAATCATTAATGAAGAGGCTTTGGCAGAATTATTTGACCGTTGCCAGGTGTCAATAAAAAGAGCTATTCGAAGAGGCGAACTGCCCCCGCCCGTTAAATTATTGGGAATGCCTGTATGGACCGTGGAAAGAATTCTGACTCACCTCAATTCCAGATTGGATGTAGCTCAAAAAGAGGAAGAAATGAAAAGAAAAAAGTTTGAAGATTTGGAGATATAACTTGCGCGGTAGTTTTTAATGCGCTATACTGATTGGGTAATAATGTCCAAATTAACAACTTATTTTGAGGTGTTCCATGGCAGGTGTCAGAAAAAAACCGCAATCTAACGGAAAATATCAAGGGTGGTTTACAGACTATAAAGGTGACCGAAAATTCTTTATCGGTACTAAAAAGAAAACAGAAACCAAGCATATGGCTGATAAGTTCGAAGACGAGCATCGCCAAGTCCGTTTAGGTTATCGTCCTATTCCTAAGAGAGCAGATAAATTCCGAAACAAGCACGTTAAAGAAATTATTGATGCATATTTGGCATGGGGGCAAGCTCAGGGTGGACGGGGAGGAAGACCCTGGGGTAAAGTTCATTTTAGAAAAAGAACCTCAATGTTAGAATGGTGGCAAGATAAACTGGGTTTTGAAGTAATGGCCGACCTGGAGGGTATTCTAGCCAGAGTGGAAGATATACTTCGTAAGCTTCGGCTGGAAAACAGAAGCGGCAAAACCCTACAGAATTACGCCGAAGCTTTAAATAGCTTCTGTTCATGGAGTGTCAAACGCGGATTTCTGAGATCAAATCCACTGCATGATCTTGAGCCATTTGACACAACCCCTCTTACAATCCGCAGAGCCATGACCGAGGATGAAATAATGGAATTGTTTCAGGCTGCTCCTTTGGAAAGAAAACTGCTATACGCCGTTGCATTTACTACAGGTCTTAGAGCAGGCGAGTTACGTTCATTGACGGAAAATCACTTAGATGAAGAAAATTGTGGTTTGATATTGAATGCCGAATGGACAAAAAATAGAAAAAAGGGATTTCAACCACTCCCTTCATCTTTGTTAGTCAATTTGAAAGAATTTGCTGAGAGGAAGATCGCCAGCAGATTTTATGAAAAAAATTACCGTCGCTTTGAAGATATCGATATACCAGAAAACCCAATTCTTTATGTCCCAAGCCACCCAGCCAGAGAAATGGACAAGGATCTTGAATTGGCAGGAATCCCTAAAACAACTTCTGCGGGCAAAATTGATTTCCATTCTTGCAGAGTTGCTTTCATCACCTTCGTCTTGGAAGCTGGAGCAACTGTCAAGGAAGCTCAAGTCCTGGCTCGGCATTCTACGCCGATCCTAACAATGAATACATATGCCCGTGCCAAAGACAGCAGACTGACAGATTTGACCGAAATGGTTGCTGAAAAATTATTCTTTGAGCCTGGCTCACAAATACTGCTTCCAAGCCCGGAAATTGACCAAAACAAGGATTACGACACTTCTCCAACAGATATAAACACTGTTGGTACAAAAGATAAACAGAAAAAACGTGCACTATGCGTGCATTTCGAGGAGTTAGAGGGGAACGATGAAAACATTAAGTCTTTGCATTGCAACACTTTACATCAATTTCAGGGCAATGGAGGCGGGGGGATTCGAACCCCCGTCCCGTGACATTTCCAGCTTGACGTCTACGTGCGTAGTCGATCGTTTAAATCTCGCCGCTGACAGCGCCAATCGACAGGCTATGCCAGAGGCCAGTTCGCTAATTTTCGCCTCAGAGCCGCAAACAACTCTCCCTGGCTAGTCCGCTAGTCGGCGCCCTGCAAAACCCGCGGACGAAATCCTGCAGGACGGGTTGCTATTTAAGCAGCCATTTTATACTGGTATTCGCCAGTTAAAAATAGTGACGGATTTTATCCAGGCCAACCGTCATCCTGGGCACGCAGCCAAACCTTCTACCTGTCCGGTCGAAGCCGGTCGCCCCCATATCCACTTATTACAGAGCATCCAAACGAGGATTATACATCCATTTCGACGGATTTGCAACCAAACTTTCCCCAAAGGCCCTAAAATCACGGATTTAACCGGTTGCCCTGCATATTTTGGAAAAAGGAAATGTAGAGTGTTGAGAGGTTAACTACGTCAGCGTTGTATCCTCGGGGAAGATTTCGTTATACGTCTCCGTGTCTACGCGTTTGGCGTAGTACTTTTCAATCGTCCTGGTTCCCTCTTCTTTGCAGGATTTGATCGAATTGCAGACCCCCATTTTGATCATAACCAGCACCAGCAGGCACGCCGCGGCCGTAAGGAACGGCTCAAAGGCCGGGTACAGCTTCTCCACGCGGCTGATGTCCGATTTCTTTTCACGCAGGGCGTCCGCCTTGGGGGCATACCGCAGCGAATGCGTCAGTACATCCAGTGCCTTGCCGTTGGCCTTGCCCAGCAGGCCCATCTTATACGGCTGGGTCTTGATCAGCATCATGGCCATTTCCACGCGGCTTTCCATGCACAGCCGTTTGCGGCATCGCGGGCAGTTCTCGATGTGGCTGTCCAGCCGCGAAATCAGCCGCGCCTTTGCCAGGCGGAACTTCCTTTTCAGTACCGTTTTTATCGAGAGCGAACGAGTTTTTCTGTTTAGTAATCTCATTTTTTTAGTCCTGATGGGATGAAGACATCCATTGTGACAGCAATTTTACGGCCTTGTGGCGATACACCCTCGCCGCGTTGGCCCGGATCCCCAGGATCTGCGCGACCTGCGAATACGTCAGCTCAGCGATATCCCGGAGGATCAGCACCTTGCCAAGGTGGTCGGGCAGCTGCGTAATGGCATCGCGAAGCTGCTGCTGGAGCTGTTTGGCGTCAAAGTCTTTGACCGGATCGCTGGTCGGCTGCTGATATTTTTGTGAAAGATCATCCTGGTGTTTCAGGTGTATTTTCTTGCGGCGGAGCATCGAGACGGCAATATTCGACGCCGTCTGGAACAGGTAGCCCTTCGGATTGTCCGGTTTCATCTTGCCCGGCAGGTTCGCCAGCCGCAAAAACGTCTCCTGGTACGCATCGCAGACATCCTGCTCGTTGCCGAGGATCCGCCACAAAACCGTCACCAGTGCCGCCCCGTGGTCCTGCATGCACACGAGAACCCACCGCTGACTCTGCTCGACCGATTCGAGCCAGGTCAGGTCTAATGACAGGTTCATTCTGGCGGAATTTATCGTCATGGCTGCCTTTCAAGCTCCTTTTGTATACATGACGCCTCTAATGGTTATATGTTACCCGATTTTCGCAAAAATTGGAATTTTTTTATTTTTGGGTAACAATTTGCCCTCCAGAGCGTCAAATGTGCGGAAACACCGGGAAAAGGAGCGTTTTTCACGTTAAATAACGGATCATTATGAAAAGCCAGGCAAAACCAAACGTTACCGAGCTGATTGACAATATCCTCACCGAGGCGGTGGAATTCGGCGCCAGCGACATCCATTTCGAGCCGACCGGGCCGGAAGTTCTCGTTAAGTACCGCCTGGATGGGGCTTTACGTATTGTCGAGCGGCTGCCCGGCGCGATGCATGAGAACCTGATCGCCCGGCTCAAAGTACTGGCGAACCTGCTGACCTATCGCAACGACATCCCCCAGGAAGGCCGCATCGAGGGCGGCAAGACCAACGGCAGGGACGTAAAGGTAACCGATAAGCGGCTGGCGGTGTTCCCCACGATCCACGGCCAGCGGGCGGTTATCCGCATTTTTTACGAAAACCGCGACCTCATGGAGCTCGAAAGGCTCGGCCTGCATGAGGATATCGAGCAGTCTTTGCTGGATTTTACGCAAAAACAGGAGGGCATCCTGCTGTTAACCGGCCCCGCGGGCAGCGGCAAGAGCACCACCCTCGGCGCGGTGCTGCGGTCGATCCTCCAGCAGTTTCCCAACAAAAGCATCGTCGCCCTTGAAGACCCGGTCGAACGCGTGATTGAGGGGATCACCCAGGTCCAGATCGAGCCCAACCGCGAAATGACCTTCCCCGTCGCGCTGCGTTCGCTGCTTCGCCAAGACCCGGAAGTGCTCATGATCGGCGAAATCCGCGATGCCGAGACGGCAAAAATCGTGATCGAGGCCGGGCTGACCGGGCACCTGTTAATGAGCACCATGCACAGCGGAAGCTGCTCGGGGGCTCTGATCCGCCTTTTGGAGATGGGCGTAGAGCCGTACCAGGTGACATCGGGAATCTGGGGCATCCTGAACCAGCGGCTGGTGCGGAGGTTATGCGAAAAATGCAGGCAAAAGACCGACGGCGAAGGCTATGAACCGGTCGGTTGCGAGGCCTGCCACAATACCGGCTATAACGGCCGGGTGCTGCTCGCGGAGATGGTCTCCATGGACAGCGGGATTCGCAAAGAGATCCTGGAACGAAGCGACCTCGAATCCATTGAGCGGCTCCTTGACGAAAAAGGCCACCGCCGGTTAATCCAGGACGGCAAGCGCCTGGTGCGGGAGGGGGTCACCAGTGAAGACGAGATTAAAAGAGTATGCGGCTAAATGGGTATACATTTGAAGGTTTGAGAAATGGCACTATTTGAATATCGAGCATGTACCTCCGCCGGGCGGCTGATGACCGGAAGCATTGAGGCCGCGAACATGGACCAGGCCCGCCAGTCGCTCGAGGAGATGGACCTGCAGGTCACCGAGGTCGAAAAGGCCCGGGATAAAGATGACTCCAAATCCCTGGGCAAGAACGATTTTCTCATGTTCAACGAGCAGCTTGCCTCGATCACGAAGGCGGGCATCCCGCTGGAAAAAGGCCTGCGTGAGCTCGCCGAGGACGCGGGCACGCCCAAAATGCGAAAACTGCTCGGAGAGATCGCCGATGATCTCGAAAAGGGCACCCCGATCGAGCAGGCAGTGGAGAAAAACCGCCGCAGCTTCCCGCCCCTTTACGGCCTGATTCTAAAGTCCGGCATCGAAACCGGGCGACTGGCCGAAATGCTCACGAGTCTTAACCGCCATTTACAGGTTCAGCTTCGCACTCGCCGGATCATAACCCAGGCGTTTACCTATCCGGCTTTGGTTTTCGCAGTGGCGATTTTGATTATTACCTTTCTGCTGACAATGGTCGTGCCGACGTTCAAAGAGGTAATTATTGACATGGCAAACAACTGGACCGGGCTGCCTTATTTAACAAAATTGGTGTTCCGGATTTCCGACAATATCGGTTTGATCTGGATGGTGATTGCCATTGTCATCGCTTTCGTCTCGTTCCTTTATTTTTTGTCTGCTTCTACGAGCGATGGCCGGAAAATGCGAGAGCGCATGCTTGCCTCCGTTCCGATGGTAGGGCGGGTGTATAAGAACGGGCTGATCTCACGATTCGCTGAATCCATGGCGGTGCTGGTCAATGCCGGGTGCGGCCTGGAGACTGCCGTCCGCCTGGCCGGGCAGGCCACCGGGAGTGAAATCCTCAAAAAGGAAAGCGACTTTATCGCCGAGCAGCTCGAACAGGGACACAATTTTCTCGAAGCCGGTTTTGGCTGTAAGCTCATTCCCCGGCTGTTTTTGTATACGGCCCAGTTGGGCGCCCAGCGAAATGAACTGCGAGAGAACCTAAAGAGCCTCGCTGAGATGTATTCCACAAAGACCTATTCCCTCCAGAACCAGCTCCAGACGCTGCTTTTGCCGTGTCTGGTCGTATTTGTGGGGCTTGTGGTGGGTTTCTTTGTTGCTGGAATTATACTGCCTATGGTACGAATGATAACGGTGCTGATGTGATAGAATTATTGTACTACATCCTGTTTTTCGCAATTGTGTGCTCGTACTGCTGGTTTGCCAGGCGAAGGCCCGGTTGGTCCCTGGCCCTGGTGCCTCTGATGGTCATTCTCTCGGTAGTTCTGAGTATTTGGATGCAGAACCCTTTCTATCTCATCATGGGGATTGTGCTGCTCATTGCGGTGATCATCATCGTGAATTGTTCAAAGGTGGAAGGTGAGAAAAAGCGGCCCTGGTATAAATTTACAGCTTCCGTTTTGTGCACGACCGTTGAGCACCTGTTTTACTTTGCAGTTTTTGCGGGTGTTTTTAATCTCCTCGGCCCGGCATTTTTCATCATCTTTGAGATCAGCCTCGGCCACTACCGGAGATGCCGCCGGTATAATCTTCTTAATAATATCCTCTCGACGGTTTCACTGAGCATGCGACGTTCATTGCCGCTGCCGACTGCGATTGAGGCCGCCTCGCATGGCCAGAAGAAAAAGACCGCGAAGGTCTTCCGCGAGCTTGCCTACTGGCTTACCCAGGGCTGGTCCTTCTCGGATGCCCTTGCCAAAAGCTTCCCCAAGTGCCCCTCCCATTTCCTGGCCTCCATCCGTACGGCCGAGCAGATCAACCAGCTTCCCGCCGCGATTGAATCTATTGAAGCGGATATCACCGAGAAAATGAGGGATCCGGAGAAAGCCGTCTCTTCCTTTTTTGGCTATCCATTGTTCCTGCTGGTCAATGTATTGATTATCTCGATGGGGCTGGCGGTTTTTATCCTTCCTGTTTTTGCGGAAGTTCTCGCGGATATGACGGATGGTACAAAGCTTTTGCCGTATTCTACCCAGGCTTTACTGAATATGTCTACCTGGCTGCTCGGAAACAAGGGACTCAACCTTCTCATCGTAGTATTGATTACGCAATTTGTGCTTGTTTTGTTTATATGGATCACTTGCCATAAACGAAAACCTCATCGTCCCGGCTTGATTTCGAAGCTGTTTGATTTATTCAAATGGCACCTGCCGCTGGTTCATTGGTTTGAAAAGAACGCGGCCAATCTCCAGTTGTGCCAGTCCATGCGGATCGCGATGCAAAGCGGCTGCCCGCTGGACAAGGGCCTGCAAAATGCCGCCGGGCTGGATATCAACTGGTTGTACCGCAAACAGATCAAAAACTGGCTGGGTCGTATAAAGCAGGGCGAGAGCACAGCCTCCGCTGCCAAAGCCGCCGGCTTGGACAAGACGCTGATCTGGGCGTTTGACGAAAAAATCAACCAGGGCAACACGCCCGGCGTACTGAAAAACCTCGAGGATTCCTATCGCAGCCTCCTGACCCATCGCCGGCGGATGGTCACCGAGATCAGTTGGCCGTTTTTGATTATCGCGGCAGGTTCCGGGGTTGGCTGGGTCGTGTATGCGATGTTTGTCGGCATATTCAGTATGCTGATTGGTACCCTTGAATACTCGGTGCCATTTTAAAAGCATGACAGGCTCAATCTATGAAAAATAAACGCAGACAAAAAGGTTCAATCGGTATTGAGGTTGCCGTTTCCATCGCCTTGTTCGCGGTGATCGCCGCTTCGAGCCTCATGCTGATCCAGTCAATGGGCCGGCTCAATCACCACCTCTGGAAGCGTCACACCTGTTTTGCCGCCGGGCAGGCCCAGATGGATGCCATCCGGATAACCGGCAGGGCGATTGAAGAGGAACAATTCCAGTCCCTTTGGCCCAATGTGGAGTGTGAGATACGAAAATCGCAGGGCAAGGGCCAGTGGAGTGGCATGGAGAAAATCGAGCTGGTGCTTAGCAGTAAGGATGAAGGAAGCAAGGTTGAAATATCGCTTGTTAGTTTTATTCCTTCAAATGAAAGGCACTCCCATGAGACCAAGTAAACATTTGACATACGCCTATTCCCTGATCGAGATGTTGGTTGTTATTGGTGTACTGGTGGCGTTTTTGGCACTGGCGGTCCGGCCGATGCGCGAATTGACCGGCACGGTCCCCCGGACCAATAAAATGTTCCGTACCTGGAGTGTCACGACCAAGGCCCTCGATCAGCTCAAGCAGGATGTCGAGTATTGCGGCCAAATCGAGCAAATCGGTTTAAATGAAGTCCGCCTGGTCAGGGATGGTGATGAAATCCAATACAGCTTTTCCCGCGGTTTGATCGTTCGCAGGGATATTTCCGCGGGAAATACCCGCCAATGGCAGCTTGAAGATGTGAGTGTAAACTCTGTCGTCTGGAAGGACAGTAACGGTGAGACCCATGCCGTTGTGATTCAAACCTATTCCCAGCGGATTGATCCCGCCGTAAAGGATCAATCACAGCAAAAGACGCAGCCCAAACTCCGCCAGGATTTCGTCTACTTTAAGAAAGGGCACTTGCAATGACCAGGCCCGTAAATAAAAAGGCGTTTATCCTTTTCGTCGTCGTCATGATGATTGCGCTGGTAGGGGTGGTCTCCATCATCCTCACTTCCAATACCCGCCTGCTGGCCATGCGCAGCTACCGCGTAGCCGACAAGGCCCAGGCCCAGTTCTCCTGCGAAAGCGGCATCGACTGGCTAAAGGCCCATCCGCAAAATGCCGCGGCAATTCAGCCGGACGAGCCGCTGGTTCTAAGCCTGACTAATGAAGCAAACGGCCCAAAATGCACAATTAAAAGAATCCAAAACAGCTCAAATAAATTGACCTTTGAAGTTGCCGGAACGCCGGGCAGAAAAGCTTCGACCTATAAACACAAACGGAAATATACACTCTCAGAGGGAAATATAGATTTGGAGTAAACCAAAATGAAGACATATCACAAAAAGACAAATGCCTTTACCTTGATTGAGCTTTTGGTCGTCATCGCGATCATCGCGCTGTTGATGTCAATTCTCATGCCCGGTCTAAGCCGAGTTAAATATGCCGCATGGCAGACACTTTGCATGACACGGCTAAGCCAGTGGGGTTTGGTCCATTCGCTCTATGCCGAAGACAATGACGGGCACTTCAATCCAGGGTATTATCACTACAGCGATCCTAACGGCAATACGTATCAAAGCTTGGAGCAGGACCTGTGGATGTTCGCTCTAAAGCCGTATTACCAGTTGCCGGAACTGAAAAACTGTCCAAGCGGCCGTGATGAATCATGGCTTTTTACCACTGAATCAGGCGAAGAAATCGATGGCAGCTACGGAATGAACGGCTGGATCAACGATCCGCCCAAAGAGGTCGTCGAAAACCAGGGCCATCATACATCCAACAACTGGCGGATCATGCATGCTGTCGGGGTTGAAAATGCCCCTTTAATGGCCGATGCTGCCTGGTTTACCGGCCTGCCCGAACCTTCGGACCTGCCGGGAGAAGAACCGCTTGAATGGCCAGGAGATGTTTCTATGGGTATGACCGGAGGAATGCCGGGATTTCCCGGTGAAGTCGAAGAATATGTAGAAGAAGACTCCGGCTCCGGCTGGCTGGCAAACACGCACGACCACATGCAGCGGTTTGCCGTTACGAGGCATATGCATCAAGGCGGTAAGTTTGCGAAGATCAACGTGGTGTTCACCGAGGGCCATGTCGAGGCCGTGTCATTAACAGACCTTTGGGGCCTGAAATGGCATCGCAGCTACAAAAAACCGAATCCCATGCCCGAATTCCCCGCGTGGATGATTGATTGAGCTGCTCAGTAAATTGCGGACCTGATGTTCTTTTTTTGGCTTTGCTGTAAAAACTCAACCCATGCACTCCTGTTTCCAACTCAGGAGAAATCTTAATAATTTCTAGAAGCCATCACAAAACCTCATTTGAGCTGCAAATGGCTCTTTTTCTCCCTGATCGGCGTCGGTCTGTATCGACGTAGGGGGACTATGCCTGCTTCGACCTCCTTGTCAGGAAGAAAAATATCTCATTTTCGCTTTCAAAGCAGTTTTTGAGATGACTTCTAAACAAATCGCCGAATTGAAAGAAAACAGGAAATATTTCGATCTTTCTTGACTCGGTAATCTATATTTGTTATTATAAGGTTCTAGTCCTTAAACAAGCGTAGTTTGATAGGAAAAAATAGTTCTAAAACCCTAAA
>CAYVUI010000140.1:0-9726 GCA_964454745.1 uncultured Pirellulales bacterium
AACATACAGTCCATCCCTTGTCGCGCGAAAAGTTGATAGTTTTTCAGAGGGCTCTTTAATCTAACTCCAATTTATGGAGATACAAACAAAGACTGCTAATAGTATACATTTTCCATCCATTTGTGTAAAGCAAAAAGTCCAGGCCCATACGAACCGCCCGTCAGGCCCGGTAGCGATTATAACGGTTGTAACGGCCATTTCATTACGACACCCGTTCCACCTCGATCGAATGCCTGGCCAGCATCCGCATCAACGTGCGGTAGTTCATCCCCAGCACCCGCGCCGCCCGGGTCTTGACGCCGCCGGTCAGTTTCAGCGCATTGGTAATCGCGACCCGCTCGGCCTGCTCGATCGTCACAATATCCTCGATCCCCATCGTACCTGACGCCGCGGTTTGTCCGCCAAACACCGTCTCCGGCAGGGCGGCCATGTCGATCACCTCCCCGTCCGACATCACGTAGCCCTGCTCGATCACATTGGCCAGCTCGCGCACATTGCCCGGCCACGCGTAGCTGCACAAAAGCTCCCGCGTCCGCGCCGAAAGCCGCTTGGGCTCTTCCCCGTAAAATTCCGCCTGCCGACGCACGAAAAACTCCGCCAGCCCCAAAATATCCTCACGCCGCTCGCTCAGACGCGGCAGATGCAGCCCCAGCGTACTGATCCGAAAATACAGATCCGCCCGGAACTTGCCCTGCCGGACCATCTCCTTGAGGTCCCGGTTCGTCGCGCAGACCAGCCGCACATCCACCGGCACCGAACGGTTCGAGCCCACCGGGATTACCCGCCGTTCCTGGAGAACCCGCAAAAGCTTCGCCTGGAACGCCAGGTCCAGCTCCCCGATCTCATCGAGCAGGATCGTTCCCCCGTTGGCCGTGCGGAAAAAGCCCACACTCTCGTAGGTCGCACCCGTAAACGCCCCCTTGACATGCCCGAACAACTGGCTCTCAAAAAGCTGCCCGTGCAGCAGCGTGCAGTCCACCGGAACAAACGGCCCCTCCCTGCGTTCGCTCTGCTGGTGGATCATTCGCGAGACCACTTCCTTGCCCGTACCCGTCTCACCGGTGATCAGCACCGAGGATTTCCGCGGCGCAATCCGGCTCACCTGCCGCAGCACCCCCTGGTACGCGCCCGACCGGCCGATGTAAAAATCAGCACCCATATTCTGATCCGCACGCGCGGATACAGCGTCACTCTTCATTTCCACTCTCTCCCCCAGCCGATTCGCGCCAAAACGCAAACCGCCTGATCACTGACTCATTTTCCGACTGACTGATTCAATTCCGTTTGATCAGGATTCCAAAAGAATCCCCGGCCTCCTGTTCGCGCATTTCCAGCAATGCGCAAGAGGCTCCTTCCTGTAATACCGTGGGAATACACTTCGATCTGACAAGTCCTCCCCGCCAGAAAACGGCACTTCCCTCTCTCCAATTCTTTTATGCCCTGAGCCTGAACCCGGGGCATTCTCACTTCATTACCTTCTCCAGAACAATAAAGTTCATATTGTATCCATTTTACTGCGCATCGCGCAGGTCTACACACACAACTGATAATCACTGTTCGGAAATGGACTACACTCAATCTCCCTGTTCGCGATAAACATTAAACAAAAAATGTTATCGGACCTATTATCGGGTATATGAAATAGGGTTCAATGGTAAATCTCAAAAATGGCTCAAATTGAGTAGAAATACCTACTTCTTCCGGACCCAAACCCCCGGAATATGAGAAAAATTCATACAATCCGTTCAGGTTTAAAAATGCAGATAATCCATAAAATCATTACAATTGTTACAGATTAACAATTTCGGGTTCGTATTCTCCTGCCGGCATCCTGACCGGATCAGCGCAAAAAACAGGGGCCGCTGCAATCAACCAGTGAATGCACCAGCCCCGTGAAATCTATCTGTATAGCTTTCAGTTGCCTTTAGGCACTTTTTCTTTTACGCAACAACAGCCCGCCGAGGCCAATCAGGCCAAGAGTCGCCGGCTCTGGAACCGTGATATAAATATTGTCCAGGGGGGCAAATGCCATGCCTGGTTGGTCCTCCCAGTAAATACTGCGAATCCCGCTGCCCGAGAGAGTAATCGGTCCGGCCGGCTGGCCAAGAGAAGTATCGGCCTGGTAGAACGAATCGACCACAAATCCATTGATGTCTTTGGCCTGGACTAAGATGCTTCCATCATTTCCGCCATAGATGAAGGTGGCTGATGCAATGTCAAAATCAAAAAATAATTCAGCGGTAACGGTTCTGTCGATATCAAACACATCTCCGAAGGCTCCGGCCGCGTTGAATTCCTCGTCAGTGGCTCGATCTCTGATCTCACCGCTGAATGTAATCGTGCCCAAACCTGTCACAAGCGGCTGTGTGCCCAGCAGGCTTCCGGTGGCGGGCGTATCTGCGTCGAGAGTAAAGGAAGCCCATGCCCCATGAACGACAGCCAAAATCACAAAAATACTAAATACCGTTCTCATAACTCATTTCCTTTCTAAAAAGTAGATTCAGGTTCCTCAAAAAGTAGGGGCCGGTAAAATCAACCAGTGAATTTGCCGACCCCATGAGAACGAATAAGAAAGGGCTATTGGTCAGTTTAACTTGTTTTGTCCAAAGCAAACGATCCTTCCATCCGCCAGACGGAACTGCAGCGGATGCGATCTTTCTGCTCGTGGGAATTCAGAACCGGGAAAGCGGACTGACCCATAGACCCGGCGTGTTTATAACGCCTGTTTTCCGTTCTCATTATTGCAATCATTATCCCGGTGATGAGAAATACAAATACGTTCATGTCCATTTCCCTCCTTGCTGAAAACGGGCCGGCCGGTCACCCGTTTGCAACCGGCCGGGGTCCGAGTACAAATCAATTACTTCCTGCGGCGAATCAAAAGTCCGCCCAGTCCAAGAATCGCCATCGTCATCGGCTCAGGAACACCGATCAGGTTCAACTGGGCCGTTACACTGTCGCCGTTGGTGCAGAAGGCCTCAACAGTGAACAGGTTGTCACCCAGCAGGATTTCATAATCCGGCACTGAGAAGTGTCCCAAACCATTGTTGATCGGGTAGTCATCACCCAGCAGAAATTCACCGTCTTTGTTTTTCACGGTTACGACGATTTTTTCCAGGCCTACGATGTTGCCTTCGCTGCCGTCAAACAGCCCCAGCAGGTCATCGATATCCGATACATTCGTGTACACGCCGCCGCCTGCGTTGGCAATCTGCTGCATCAGCAGTGGATCCGGATCGGGGTCCGGGACCTGTACCGCATGAGTCGTGACGCCGTACATATTCAGCCCGGTCTGTGCCGCCAGAACTGCGTTGGGGACACTAAAGGTCGTACGACCCTCGGAAATCAATACCTGTACCTGGTTGCGGCCCGCAATGTGACGAAGCGGATCATCCACGGTCTGTGCCCCTTCAATTACGCCCGCCCCGATGTTCGTGAAGTCTTCCGCCGTCAGTGAGTTGATCGCGTCAATGACTTCCTGCTTGTTGGGGTTGAGGGGGGTCAGAACCTTGACGGTTTCCGCCGTCGTGTCAAAAGCGACCACGGCCACCTGCGTGTTGTCGAACGGCAAACCTTCGATCATGCCGATTGCCGCTTCCTTGGTCTTTTGCAGCTTAACGCCGGCCATACTGCTCGACGCGTCGATCACAAAACCAAGGTCCAGCCCTTCTTCCGTGAAGGTCATGTCATAACAGTTTGCATTTCCAATCGGTGTGGCATATTTAGGGCCAGTTGAAAGGTCATACACCGTGTTGTTCGGCGGCGCAATCCACGATGCCGCCGGTCCCGCTACTACCTGTGCCGCCAATACAGCACATACCAATACTGCTCCAATCGTTCCCTTTCTCATGATTCTTTCCTTTCCATTCTCAAATACCATTCCTATTCGCGATTGAGCACTCGCTCAATAATCCACCAGGTAAAATGAGTCAAGAAAGAGATGCCGTCCCTGCCGCAGCTTATTCGGATGTCAAAAGAGCCCTTGCCTCTTAGTCGCTGCTCACGACCGATAAGAGATCCGAAATGTCCAGCGGTGAACAGAGCATGGACCACCGTCCCGCAGGCTTCGCACCGTTGGAGAGATCTCGAATATTAAGTTCAACTCCGGTCATACCGCCCAGGGAGCGGTTGCCAAGCCAGGAAGTCTCCGCGCCCGGTTGGGGTAAACCGCCGCGAAGAAGGCTGTCCATTCCAGCACCTGTTTCTACTCGTTGTTTGCCAAAGATCAGTCCGCTTCCCATGTGAGCCGCCAGAACCTGCGACGCACGCGGCTGCAGACAACTCGCCGGCCCGGAAAACTCCACCACGCAGATGCGGCTCTTCGATATCGTCGAAGAAGCCTCCCGCGAGGCGTTTTTCACAGCGCCCGGCAAAGATATGCCCTCTACCTTCAGGTTGATCAACCCGGCAAAAGAACATTCAGCAACAACGAACAGAAAAACAAAAATCGTTATAAGTGTCCTGACGTTCATGACCAGTCCTTATAAAATAATTTCCTGTTCCACTGAATCTTACCGATTCATTGAACACAAAAACCCGCTATTCACTTATCCTTTTCGAGAGCGAAGAATTCTGCATCTTCGGGGCTCCTTCAAAACCCCGAAGACACATGCAAATTCACTTGTCACTTGCGGCCCAGGCCGCATATCCAAAACCTATTCCTGAGGCTTTATTTCTTATTTACGGGGAAACCCGCGCAGAACACCCAGGCCCATCAGCATCAGTCCGAGACTGACCGGTTCGGGAACCGTCGCCGACGAATCGAACGAAGCGGTTGCCGTAAAACCGTCCTGTGTTTCCAGCTGGTTGACCAGGTTAAAACTGAATACCTCGTCAGAGATCGCGTTCTGGATCGCCGTGCCGGAGAAGACAACGTTATCCGAAGAGAAGAACGTATCCCCGCCGCTGATGCCGCCGATGCTCACAGACGCCGAATCAAACGTGATCATAAACAACGGGTCTGCGACCAGCGGATCTGCATTGTCCGCGAAGAACTTGATCGCGCCGCCCGTGGTCGTGCCCACATAGGGGCTGACCGGAAGGCCCGTATAGGCCAGGTCATCCATTACAAAGAACACGTCCGTCAGTGTTTCTTTCACAGCGTTGTTTTCAAAAATCTGCAAATCCAGACCCGTCTTCGAATCATCCCAGCCGCCCGACAGCGTGCCGCTGCCGCCGGCATCGGTGACCAGCGTAAACAGCGGGTCATTCGAATTCGCTGAAGGATCTGCAAAACTTGCGATTGTTACACTTGCCAAACTTAAACTTGTCATCAGTATCAGGCCTACAAAACCTAACTTGAAAACTGTCGTCATCTTCATGATCATCTAACTCCAACTAAATACTGGTTAGTACTAACTCATGCATGCCGAACAACTCAGCACACCCTCTTCCGCTTCCGCGGCCAAACGCTTAGCTGCGTTTGCGACGCAACAACAAACTCCCGGCTCCCAAAAGAACCATACTCATCGGCTCCGGAACCAGCGAGACCTCCGCGGAAGACGTAAACGACGCAGTCGTCGTATAGCCGCCCTGGATTTGGGTCTGGTTCGCAAGACCGAAAGAAAACGCCTCGTTCTCGATCGTCAAAACGTTCGCCAGCGCCGTTCCGCTGATCACAACGTTATGACCGACCAGGAGGTCAACACCGTACACCGTAAACGGTGACAGGAAACCTGATGCGAATTCGATCTCGATAACCGGGTCCACCAAAAGCGGATCCGCGTTATCTTCATAGAATGAGATTACGCCGCCCGAGGTAAAGTCCCCTGAAAGCGCATTGCCCGAATTGTCATAACTAACGGTTGTCATTTCAAACCAGGCATCTGTAAAGACCTGATTTGTCAGCGGGATCACGAGGTCCAGGCCCTCCTGTGAGTCGGCCCATCCACCGTTGATCGTCCCTGCTGTGGTGTCCACCTCGAACAGGGGAACGGCCCCTAAAGGAGATGGATTCGCAAATGTGGCTACTGTGACCGGGGCCGCTAAGGCCTGCCCGCACAGTACCAGTGATACCAATAATGCAATAATCGTACTTACCCTTTTCCTTGTCATGTTCTCCATCCTTAATTACTAAGTTACTAACAGAACAGTTAAAGGCCCGACTGCACAAATTCTCGGTGACGTCCCGCACTCGTACTGATCAGACCAAGTCGGTACACAATCTATAAACTCAACTCTCTCTATCCTTCTGATTCAAAATCTGTTTTGCAAAAGAGCGTCTTACATTACATAAGCTGGGCAATGCCCGTCCGTCTGACCCGGACAGGCATGGCCCTCGCAAATTTCGTCTGTGTGTTCGAGTCAAAGTTTTGCCTTGACCCGGACTCGAACCACCTGAAAAACGAAACGTTATTTCCTTTTCACAAAGAGCATTGAACCTAGACCCAGCAGTGCCAAAGTCGTCGGTTCAGGAACATCAGGACCAAACCCGATCAGGTAATCCTGATGATTTTCATTGACCAGGGCCCGAAGATTCGCCTGGGGACCCTCGCCGTCCAAAGCGGCCAGCATCTGGTCCGCCAGGGCGTTGCCGTTCTTGACCACCAGGTTGCCTGAGGTCGTGTCAAAAGAGGTCTCATTGCCGGCATTCAGCTCACCGTCGAAGTCGTAAATGATCTCTTTGATCGCGATCTCAAATGCGATCGCCGATGCGTCCGAATTACCCTGGATCCAGTTCACAAAATCAGATGCGTGCAGGGCCCAAAGCTCACGGACCAAATCCGCTTTCGCCTGGCCGATGGGACCACCCAGGAAATTCTGCGGTGCCTGGCCGTCTTCCGGAAGAACCACGTCATACGGCTTGAACTCCTTTTTCGAGTTCTGCGTCAGCTCGATGCAGAACCCGTACAGGATACCTGACAAAGCTTCCCCTTCGCCGGTTCCGGCTACATTCGGGTTCACTTCATACTTCATCAGTCCGCCGTAGAAATGCTTCTCCTTGCCAAGGTCCGGGTAATCCGCAGCAGTGCCCGGGCCGTACAATGTCGGCTTCCAGGTCCCGCTGGTCTGCATACCCTTATACTTGAGACTTACCGTACCAAGGCTCGCCTGGGCAATTCCACCAATAACAAACACGATTAATATACCAATGAGCAAACTACGTACATTTACTACACTCCGCATTTTCCTTCTCCTTCAAATCTACTAAAAGAACCACAAACGGTTTTACGCAAAACCTGTTCTTAGATCAAAATACCGGTCTCACCTGGCTGTGCCCAAAACCGCGGCTGCCTTTCTGTGAAACCCAAAAACTGCGCCTTTCCTTTCCGTTCTCAAATACCTTTCCCATTCGCGTTCTCGCGGCCATGCGCGCACACGTTCCGCGCAACATACCGCAGCATCCTTGCGGAAATGAAATGCACTCAGGTAGGACCCCGTCAAAGCCAAAGCCCGACAGGGTGCAGGAGGTGCCGGCAACAAGGCCCTTTCAACTTCCTGTTGCCGGAGAGTTTTCGTCCTCTCCTGAGTTTTCTCCCTGCGTATCCGTACAAATCGATACTGAACTTACCAAATAACCACTTACTTACCACTTACCACTTACTTACCACCAATAGCCTTTTCTCTATAGACTCACACGGTTCACGTGTGCTTGTCCTCATGCCGGGCCCGATTCTCGCTACGAATTCACTGGCCGATTATCAAACCCAGCTATTTGGGAGGAGGATGAAGAAGTTAATTCTTCGATCGCGCCATCGCCGGATCCATCATCAGGCTGTGACGCGTAATCGTTCAACGTAATGTCACTGTCAAAGAGCGAGTACCGCCGGGCATATTTCTGCCCGATCACATCGATCAGCGATACAATCGCGTCTCGAAGGTGTGTCCCGTCGGTGTCATCACTGATCACCGCCGAAACCCCAAGGCTGCGGGCCTGGATCTCCTGCTCGATATTGCCCGATTCAACAATCGCGACAACCGCAAGCCCCGGCCGAGCCTCGACAATGTTGCGGAGAAAAGAACCGTCCGGTAAGTCCGGCAGGTCCCATTTGCTCACGGCCAAATCAATATTCAGCAGACGCAAATGTTCCGCACCTTGCCTGGCGGTATTGCTGGTAAGAAGAATGATAGGAAGAGATTGAAGGTTTCGATTCTGAGACTCGCTTGTCCCCACCATCAAAACACTTGGTTTGAAAAGACTTTTTCCCACAGCCTTCCTCTCTCTTCCTAAGAGTTTTCTTCCGTTTTCCAGACTAAATCCAGCACACCAGCACTTTCTTATTCCCCTTACATACACCGCAACCCATGTGCCACAACCGCCCCGAAAAATTCTTTTTTTTAATCCCATACAAACAAACAACTTACAGTCACCTTGCCCCGCGCAAAAAAATGTCACCAAACCCGCAGGGGGTACCAAAACGGTAACACTATCCGGCTGTAACGCCTCTAACCTCTTGCCATGAAGTGAGATACACCCGTTTTCACGAAATGTAACTTTCTGACCATTTCGGCAGCACTTTAAGTCCGATAAACATTTCATCTTGCACAATCCCTCCAAGCCGTCTTATTGCCCGTCCTATAACAACCCCATTCTCTGCCCGAAAAATTAGGCACAGTTGCCAATCTCCGGATGAACTCATTACCTATTATAAAGCCCCGGGCAATGCCGAAGGTTTCGGTTTATAAAAACACCGACAGCCTCCCTGTGCAAGGCCCCTGCATTCCGGCCCCCTTGTTCTTGCCATTTTTGTTCACCTCCCCTATAATTCCCCGTGGAATCTTTCCGAACTTGTGGACCCATTTTGGCAGGTACGCGATGCAACACAAAACAATAGAATCCATTTGTAAATACATCACCTCCGCATTTTCCCTACAACTTTCCACAGCCAAAAGGGATTTCCTCGGTGACAAGCAGGTTACTCACGAAACCTACGGCGCGCCTTCTCCGTTTTATGATGTCGATGTCTGGGATGTAACAGTCCAGCATGTGGCGATAGATAATACGGTTCCCTCTCTTACGGCTGAAGAATACCTATATTATCTCCCAAAGTTTATGCTGTTATGTACCCAATATTGGGATGAGATTGACCGTGGAGTTTCCACGATTTTGTGCATGCTAAGACCAAGTAAATACAGACATTCAGGTTTATCCAAAGAAGAGACGCAAAAAGTCCTTAAATTACCGTTTAATCAGTTATTGGATGAATGGGGAGAATACGATGATATATTGTTCGCAAAGCACGATCAGGAGGTTGTAAAGGGTTGGATACAAAGTCATAATAAAAAGCTCAATACAATCTATGAACGATTGACCCCCGACCAAAGCTGCTGCGTAAAAGCGTTTCTCGAGTTTCTGGCAGAATATTACGAAGATGAGGATGCCCAAGAGGACCTGGACCTCTACTGGAACAAAGTCCAATCCGGCAGGAAAGAGCCATGAAATTTATAGCAAAAACATTCGTTATCATCCTCTGTGCGGTTCTGCCTGTTTCTTATGCGGACACACCCTTAGGCAACACCGCCCAAACCGCAGAGTCCTCTCAAAAAATCCAGATCGAAGATCCTGCACTTCGGGGATTGATAAAGAGGGATGTCACACAGGCTGAAGATATGTGGTTTGATAATAAAAGAATCAAAAGCCTCAAGGGCATGGAACGGGCAGGTGAAGAGGGATTTTTTACCACGGAAGATAATGAAGGGAAGAAGGAGAAGAATATGGAGAGAACGCTTTTTTAAGAGCCTCTAACAAAATGAAAAGTTTATTGACGTAATTGTCCGATAACATGA
>CAYVUI010000141.1:0-9451 GCA_964454745.1 uncultured Pirellulales bacterium
GTGTACGTGAGGCCAGCGGCGAGTACCTCATGGCGATCCGGGAGCTTTGCGATGCCAACGGGGCCGTGATGATCCTCGACGAAGTACAGACCGGCATGGGTCGAACGGGAAAATGGTTTGGCTATCAGCATTATTCCATCGAGCCGGATATCATTACCATGGCCAAATCGCTCGGGTCGGGCGTTCCCATCGGTGGGATCATGGCCAAAGAAGAGATCGCCGCCGCGATGGTACCGGGTACGCATGCCTCGACATACGGCGGTAATCCGCTGGTTTGCGCAGCAGCCATCGCAGTCATCGAGACCATCGAACAGGACGGCCTGCTCGAAAACGCAAAGGCAATGGGAGAGTACACACGCGATAAAATCGAAGCCCTCGCGGCAAAGCATTCGATCATCGATCATGTGCGGGGCAAGGGCCTGATGATCGGTATCTCTCTGACAGTTCCCGGTGCGGATATCGTGGCCAAGTGCCTCGAAAGAGGCCTGCGGATCAACTGCACACAGGGGACCGTCGTCCGGTTTATGCCGGCGATGACCGTAAGCAAAGAATTGATCGACAAGGCAGTAGATATCCTGGATAACGTCTTGCAAGAGGAAAGCGTATCATGAAAGACTTTTTAGCAATCAGCACCTGTTCATCCGAGCAACTGGAAGGCCTTTTAGACCTCAGCAGTGAACTCAAGGCTGTATATACATCGGGCAAACGCGATCTTTGTGCCGAGGGCAAAATCCTCGCGATGCTCTTTGAGAAGCCAAGCCTGCGTACGCGAATGAGCTTTGAGGTCGCAATGATTGACCTGGGCGGCTCGGCGATTTATCTCAACGGCCCGATCGGTGCCCGTGAGCCAATCAAGGACATGGCCCGTGTGCTGGACCGCTATGTCCACGGCATCATGGCGAGAACTTTCGCACATGAAACCATCATTGAGCTGGCAGAATATGCCGAGGTGCCGGTGATTAACGCACTGTCCGATTTTTCGCACCCCTGCCAGGCCATGGCGGACATGCTCACGATTCGCGAACATTGCGGCGGGCTTTCGGGCGTACACCTTACCTACGTCGGGGACGGCAATAATGTGGCCCGGTCGCTGGCCTATGCCTGCGCAAAGCTTGGCCTGACCTTCACGGTCGCCTCTCCAAAAGGCTACGAACTGGATGCGGAATCCGTAGAAAAGGTCAATGCAATTCAAGCCGGAACCGTTACATTGACAAATGACCCCGTCGCCTCGGTACAGAAGGCGGATGTGATCTATACGGATACCTGGGTCAGCATGGGCCAGGAAGAGGAGAAGCAAAAACGCCTCGACGATTTCAAAGGCTTTGCTGTAGATGAATCGCTGATGGCAAAGGCTCCGGAAAATGCGAAAGTCATGCACTGCCTGCCGGCGTACCGGGGGTATGAGATTTCAGACGGCGTGGCGGAATCGGAAAATTCGATCCTGTTCGACCAGGCGGAAAACCGTTTGCACTTTCAGCGGGCACTGCTGAAAAAACTGCTGACCTCCTGAACCGGAATCTGAAAAATGCAGCAATTGCTTCTGGCAACGACAAATAAAGGCAAAGCAGCGGAACTTAAAGCCATGCTCACTGAAGCAGGGCTTACAATCGATCTGCTGACGCTGAAAGATTTCCCCCAAAGCCGGGAAGTGGAAGAAGATGGGCTGACATTTACCGAAAATGCTCGAAAAAAAGCACTCGGATACGCCCGGCAGACCGGCCAGCTTACCCTCGCGGATGATTCCGGGTTGGCAGTAGATGCCCTTGACGGCCAGCCGGGGGTGGAATCCGCGCGGTTTGGCGGGCCGTTTCCTGAAGATCTGGACCGGGAAACCATCGATCAAAAAAATATCGAGAAATTGCTCAAACTCCTCGATGAAAAAGCTGCCCAAAACCCAAAAGCCAGGTTTGTTTGCCACTTATGCCTCGCAAAACCCGATCAGATAATTCTTGAATCTGAAGGATACGTAGAAGGTGAAATCATCCGGGAATTAAAGGGCAGCAATGGTTTTGGATATGACCCGGTCTTTTATATCCCCTCGAAGGGAAAAACCGCTGCGCAGCTTGAACCCGCACAAAAAAACGCCATCTCTCATAGAAAGATGGCGTTTGAATCACTGATATTGAATATCAGTAAGTATCTCTGAAGAAATTACTTACTGCCGATTGCCTTTTGCACATCACTTGTTACAGCATATAGGGATACATTGGATATGTATAAGGTAACTCCGCCGTACCGGAAGAACCTCCAACGAACCAACCCAGGACAACCAAAGCTGTTAAAATAGCAAGCAGCAACAATGTAGCCCACACGGCTGGACTGTGGAAGAACTTGCCTAATTTCTCACTGAATTCATGATGATGTAATGTTTCGTGATTTACAGTATGTTGTAACATCTTTATCACCTCCTTAGGTGATTAAAACTCTATTATTGCTACGATTCTCCGGAAAAAATGTTTTCTTCCATTTTCCAGCTTAAAAACCATATGCACGAACCATCATTTCAAGACTATAAGGGTCCGATAGTGCAACAATTAAGGTAACTGCCGTAGAAACCAGTAAGCTTAGACCCGCGAGTTCCCAGAATCTCTTTTCATGGATAAGATGGTTGAATTCTTCGCTGTATTCATGAAGATTATGTGCTTTAACATGATGTCCATAATAATGTGTTTGTTTAGCGTCCATGGTTAAACTCCTTTTCTCATTGCCTCATTTTAATGTTTTAAAAAGCATAATTATCACCTTTTCTTACGAAACAGGATTTCTTCGGATCACGAAAAACAGCAAGAAGTTAAAAAATGTTAGCCGCAACAAACATATTAGCAAGATAGTGTTAATATCATACCAAAACCATATTAAATTGTTGATTTGGAGGCTCGAATTTCATTTTTTCTTGACAGTATGTATGAATTTACGGTATGAGTTCACACTTTGTATGCAAATTGACGTATTTTTAAAATCGCTTAAAGCCGTTCAGTTCAAAAATACGATAGGAAATTGAACGGACTTTATATTGGAGTATTATGGCTGCTAAGAGCAATCAAAAGTCACTTGTCATCGTAGAGTCGCCAGCCAAGGCCAAAACGATTAACCGCTACCTCGGCCCGGATTTTGAGGTAAAAGCCTCGATGGGTCACGTTCGTGACCTGCCCTCCAAGGGGATCAATGTCGATATTGAGAATGATTTCGAGCCGACCTACGAAATATCACCCGGCAAGAAGAAAACGGTAAATTCCCTGAAATCCTCCGCTAAAAAGAGTGCCAGACTGTACCTCGCGACAGACTTGGACCGTGAGGGAGAGGCCATCGCCTGGCATTTGGCGGAACTTTTGGGGTTTCCGGAAGAAAATACATACCGTGTGGTATTTAACGCAATTACCAAAAATGCAATTGAGGGCGCTTTTGCCAATCCGGGCAAGGTCGATCAGCACAAGGTTTTGGCCCAGCAGGCCCGCCGGATCCTGGACCGGATCGTCGGGTACCAGATCAGTCCGCTCCTGTGGAAAAAAGTGGCCCGCGGGCTCTCAGCAGGACGTGTCCAGTCCGTGGCAGTCAAGATGATCGTCGAACGGGAGCGGGAAATCCAGGCATTTGTGCCGGACGAGTACTGGCTGATCCCCGCGGTCTTCAGTACGGAAGATCACCCGGAACTAGGTCCGCAATGGCGGTCTTTCATCGAGACCAAAGACGACAAAGACAAAGGCCCCACCCAGGCGATGCAATATAAATGGCTCAGTAAAAACAACGCCTTCAAGGCCGAACTGGCCAAAGTAGACGGCAAGACCTTTAAGACCGACAACGGCGACCGGGCAAAGGAAATCCTTGTGGGGCTGCAAAACGGCACCTTTGAGATCACCGACCTTGCGACCAAGCGTACTACTTCACGGCCCAGCCCGCCGTTTATTACCTCCACGCTTCAACAGGCAGCCTCCAACCGGATGGGCTTTACCGCTAAGCGTACCATGCGGGTGGCCCAGCAGCTTTACGAAGGAATCGATATGGGCTCGATGGGGGCCCTGGGACTGATTACCTACATGCGTACCGACAGTACGCACCTTTCCTCTGAAGCCCTTGCGGCCGGCAGGCATTACATTGAACAGAATATCGGCAAAGAATACGTCCCGGAAAAGCCGCAAGTGTACTCTTCCAGCAAATCCGCCCAGCAGGCACACGAGGCGATCCGCCCCACCGATCCGGACCTGACGCCGGATGACATTTCCTCCTTCTTGTCGGATGAGCAGTTCAAGCTCTATAAGCTGATCTGGTCGCGATTTGTCGCCAGCCAGATGAGCCCGGCACAGTGGGACGTCACTACCGCGGAGATCACATGCAACTTTGCTAAAACTGAATGTGATGCTAAAACTGAATGTGTATACAAGGCCAACGGGCGTGTCCAGGTGTTTGACGGCTTTACCCGCATCTGGCAGACCAGCACCAATGACCAGATTCTCCCCGCATTGAACACGGGCCAGCAGCTATATCCGCTTGATATTGAAGCCCAGCAGAACTTCACCAAGCCCCCGGCCCGCTATACCGAAGCATCCCTGGTCAAGGCACTTGAGAAGGAAGGGATCGGCCGGCCCAGTACATACGCCTCGATCATTTCGACTATTCAGGACCGAAAATACGTTGAAAAAATCGAACGGAACTTCCATGCCACGGACATGGGCGAAGTGGTGACCGATAAGCTCGAAGAGTTCTTTCCCAAGCTGATGGACCTCGCCTTTACCCGGGATATGGAAAGCCAGCTTGACAAAATCGAAGAGCAGCACCTCGACTGGATCAAGGTCCTGCACGAATTTTACGGCCCGTTCAAGGAATCCCTCGAAAAAGCCGCCGAAGAAATGAAACACGCCAAGGCGGAAACGACGCCTTCGGAATACACCTGCCCGGAATGCGGTGCGGAAATGGTCTACCGTTTCGGCAAAAACGGCAAGTTCCTTAGCTGCTCAAAGTACCCGGACTGCAAATACGCGGCCCCATGCGATAAACAGGGCAAAATGCAGGAAGTCAAAGAAAGCGACGTGAAGTGTCCGAATTGCTCGAAGCCGATGGTCGAAAAATTCGGCCGGTTCGGCAAGTTCCTTGGCTGTTCGGATTACCCGGAATGCAAGACGATTTTAAACATCGACAAAGACGGAAATGTCCTTCCGCCCAAGCCCCCTGCCGAGCCAACGGGGATTCGCTGTCACAAATGCGACCAGGGCGAGCTGGTCATCCGACAGAGCAAACGCGGGCCCTTCCTCGGGTGCAACCGTTTCCCAAGGTGCCGCACCATCGTCAGCATCAAGCAGGTAGACCACCTCAAGGCACTCCAGGAAAAGGGCCAGTGGCCCCCGGATTCCCTCGAAAAAGCCGACGAACTGCTGGGCCGCACCAAGAAAAAGACTGCGAAAAAGAAAACCACAAAAAAGAAGACCGCCAAGAAAAAAACGACCAAAAAGAAGGCATCTGCAAAGAAGAAAAAGGCAGATACCCCGAATGAAGAATAAGCAAAGTAAGGGAAAGTTTCGTTTGCTTTCCCTTTCTTTTGTGGGCTGAAAAAATCCCTCCCAACAGCAGGCATTTCTTGACAATTGCCGCCTCGGAGCCTACCCTGATGCGGCTGGATCGATACATTTCTGCATCATCCAGCGACAGAGTATGAACTTTTTTCAAAAAGCGAGGCAGAATATGCAAAACGAAATCAAACGTACAATTCAGGTTCCGGCGAATTCGCCCCTGAAAGAGTCGGGTTATGCGGATTTTCTCGTGGAATCGTACCAGCTTTTCAGGCAGTTTCCCCAGTATCTCGGCGGTGGGGAGGATATCAATTGCCTCGAACTGGCACATTTGATCCCGGATGTGCCTGAATCCATCATCGCGATTTACCTCGGCATCAATGACGCGGTATGCAATAAGGGCCTGGTTAGTCCGTTTTTGGTCCGTCACGGCCACAACAATGTCTTTGTCTTTGACCAGCAGCACTACGCGGGCAAAGACGACGTCCCTTCCGGCACGATTGACGCCAAAGAGGTTCTCAAGGGCTTTGAGCCGCCCAATGAGACATGGAACCCCAACTGGACGTACGTCATGATCGCCGACCCCAAGCGGACTTTTGAGAGTCTCTGGCAGGAAAAGGGCTACGTGGATATGATCGCCGCGAAGTTTGAGGATTTCACCATGCTCTCCGATCCAAAGAAATCACAGGTTTGCACCTTCATCGATCCCAAGGCCTTTGAGCACCCGGTCAATCAGTCCAGGGATTATCTCAAAGCGGCCCGCGACCGGGGCCAGAAACTCGCCGGTGAATTTACAGTTCCCAGTGGTATCGAGGGCGAAACAGAAGGCCTTGAACCGGTCATTCTCCACCAGGGCGAAAAGCTCTATGTCGCTACGACGGATTTCGGCCCCTGTGCCCATGCCTGGTCGAATCTCCACCCACAGAACGAACAGTACGCCGTCATCAATGAAAACTCAGCGGTTCCGCTGGACCTGGTAATTGCCAAACCCCCCGTCAAGGCTCAGTACGCCAAGGGACTCATCCCGGCCAAAGGCTCGGCGGATATGACCACGGACTGGTTCTACAGGGGGTCGCGTATCGTACGGGAGCCGATTCTTCAGGGAACATTTAAAGGATAAGAGAGGTTGGATATGAAGCGGGTTTTTGTCGGATTTGGTTTTGGACCGATCCAGTCGGGTCTTTTTGTCAGCGAGGCATACCGCAGCGGTAAATTTGACCGGATTGTAGTCGCGGAGATCGACGCGGAGCTGGTTGCCGCCCTTCGTGCAGGCAACGGCTGCTACCATGTCAATATCGCCGGGCGTGATGTACTTCAAACCGAAGAGATTCGCAACGTTTGTTTCCTCAATCCAACGAATGACAAAGACCGACGGGAGCTGATCGAGGCCCTGTCCGAGGCGACGGAGATCGTCACAAGCCTTCCCAGCGTAAAGTTTTACACTGCCGGGGGCGAAAACTCCCCTGCCGGGCTGATCGCAAAAGGGCTGATGAGCAATCCCGAGGGTCAGACCATCATCTACACCGCGGAAAACAACAACCACGCAGCGGAAGTACTGGATGAAAAAATAGCGGAATTCGTAAATCAAGATCCTAAAGGCAAAGAAATAAATCTTTCACATCGCGTCCAGACCCTCAATACCGTCATCGGCAAGATGTCCCAGGTTGTCCACGGCAAGGAGATGATCGATAGCCTCAAGCTCAAACCGATGACCGACGGAATCGACCGGGCATTTCTCGTCGAGGCATTTAATCGCATCCTGGTCACCCGATGCCGACTGGATGGCTTCAAACCGGGCATCAAGGTTTTCCTCGAAAAAGACGATCTGCTTCCCTTTGAATATGCCAAGCTTTACGGCCATAACGCGATTCATGCGCTGCTGGCTTATCTTGCGCGGCTTAGAAATCTTTCCCAGATGTCCCAGCTCCTCCAGCACGCAGACCTTATCGCTGTCGGCCGGGAGGCCTTTATCAACGAATCAGGTGGAGCCCTGGTTAAAAAATACGCGAACCTCGGCGATCCGCTGTTTACCGAGGACGGCTATCGTGATTATGCCGAGGACCTGCTTACCCGGATGACCAATCCGTACCTCAACGATGCCGTGGCCCGGGCCGCACGTGACCCACTCCGCAAACTGGGACCGGATGACCGTATTTTCGGAACCATGTGCCTGGCACTCGAAGAAGGCATCGAACCGTTAAGCATGGCGACAGGAGCCCTGGCGGGCCTGGATGTCCTGATCAGCGATCCCGGAGAATACGGCCTTTCAGAACAGCAACCGGCAAGCTGGAAAGACCTTACCAAGGACGATATCTACGAGCTGCTCAAATGGCTCTGGAAAGATAAACACAGCAAACATCTCGACAGTGTGAGCCGGCTTTTAGTGAATGCCAAAGAAGACCTCCGCAAGCTTATATCCTGACATCAAAAACGCCCGATAATCATATCCGAAGGATAATTTCCGCTCCAAGGCAAGAATTTTCCGGTAAGAAATCCCCCTCTGGCAATGCTTTGCGCGTTGACGGGTGACGATATTCAAACCGAATTGGGAAACTACTTAATACGAAGGGACTTTTCGCCGAAATCTCCGATACTAAGGGATTGGGGTGAAGTGGAGATATTGACTACATTTAGACAGAGACATGGATAAAGACATTTTTAAAGTGATTCGCAATAATGGAGAACTTCCGGATTTCCACACCGTGGATCTCTCAACAATCGTTGAGGATATCTGGGAGGCGTACATCGAATCCTCCATCTCCCTGCTGAATGAACTCGAAGCCGCGGCGATGGCCTTTGAATCCGGTCAGAATGTTGAGGAAGATGCCGCTGCTACCCGCAGAACTCTCCACACCCTCAAGGGTGAGGCCGGGATGACAGGCTTTATGGACCTTCACAACCTCTGCCATGAAGCGGAAACGGCGTTTGAAGACATGGCTCAGCAGGGCTGTGCGGCCGATATGGTGCTTCGGGTCAAAGACTGGATGATGTCGGCAATCGAATATGCCGCCACGGCGGAACGCGGAGTTGACGCGGTTTTCAACCTGGAGGATCCGGATGCGAAAGGCAAAATTAAGGCATTATGCATCGAAGATGACCTGTTATGCCAGAAACGCCTGGATATGATCCTAAGCGACTTTTGCCAGTGTGACTTTGCAGACAACGGCAGGCTGGGCTTTGAGAAGTTCAAACACTCACTTGAATCCGGCCCGCAGTATGAACTGATCACCCTGGACATCCAGATGCCCGAATGGGACGGTCACGAAACCCTCAAACATATCCGCGAATATGAGGCTCAAAAAGGCATACTCGGTCTTGACGGCGTCAAGGTAATCATGCTGACCTCTCAGGGCACGCCGGAACATATCTTCAGCTCTTTCCGCGAGGGCTGTGAAGCGTATGTCTTCAAGTCTTTTATGGGCGAAAAACTCCTTGATGAGATGACCAAGCTTAACCTGCTCCGCTCGCGGACGCAATACAGCCTGCGATAAGAATCGTCCGATAAATTCCCTGTCCGAGAGCCTGACAGCGCATCTTTTTTCCATCACACTCAAACCAGATTTTTTCCAGGTATATTCCGTAAAAATCCGGCAAGCTAATCCTTTTTTTGGCCGATATCCTGTGTAAGTAAACGAAAAGGTAAGGTGATGATTGTATAACCCCGCTCAGCTCAAACCGGCTGAAAGGAAGTGAAAGTTATCAGATGAAACGTGAGCTATTTCAGGCCCTGCGAACCGGGGAGAAACTCCCCAGTCCTAATGAGATCGACCTCAATGGTCTGATCGAGGATACGTGGAATGAGTATTACGATTCCGCGATGCTGGTGCTCGATAATATTGAGCAGAAAACACTCCAGCTCGAAAATGGCCAGCAGCTCGAAGAAACCGCCCGCAGTATTAAACAAATGCTCCATACCCTCAAGGGGCAATCGGGAATGGCCGGCCTTGGAG
>CAYVUI010000142.1:0-9424 GCA_964454745.1 uncultured Pirellulales bacterium
AATGTATTAAACGTTTGTATTAAACATTTGTATGTCAAAATTCATACGTTTGTATGAAATGTTCGCTTTCATTCTCCCTATCTTTACATTTGTAGCCCTCATACCTCCGTAACTATTTGTGACAGCCGTCACAAATGAAACCCCCTGCACAAATACATTCCACAGCCCCCCTGCTGTATTGTTCCAAAACAAAGAATAATAAATGCACTTTCACGATTCTTCCGCATGTATTTTTTGCATTTCCAGCTTGTCTGAACACCGTTTTTGAGTCATAATACCCGTTTTAATACTGAAAATCAGGATGATGGAGTCAAAATGGTGTCAATAAATTGATGCTTAATTTGGCTCTAGCCAGGAATCAGCCAGAATTGAAAAGTCCTCTTGATCGACATCATTGTCATTATTGAAGTCCGCATTTTGGGGATTGAGTTGAAGCCAATCTTCATAAAACAATTTTAAATCTTCTGTGTTTACGTCACAATCACCTGTAAGATCCGCCAGCGGGGGATTGTCATCACAAGGCAGGAAGTTCATGCGGACCTGGGCGATCAGTTCGTCCGGGGTCACGACGCGTACATCCGGGTCGAGATTCGCGATGCAATTTGCCACTTCATTTAGACCGTAGCTCCAGGCGTGAACGATTACAAAGGTATAGCTTGCAGGATTTTGCGGATCGGTGGGCAGGGCATTAATGGAATTGGCTAACTGGACGCCGTTTTGGCTGATTCCGCTGTATTGGGATTGATCCCAGAGGGTATATCGACAGGGAACGAGGGGTTTGTCATTAAACCAGTAGATCCGCTGGGCCCTGCCGGCATCCGCCTCGCGGCCGTAACGGGCGTAATCACCGTTTACGTCGATATAAAACATCCCTTTGACGCGGTCGATCGAGGCGAATTTCTCAGCGACGGGACCGTAGGTTTGATCGTTTAACGGCTGGGGCCAGAGGTTGTCGCTGATCACGACCGTTTTCAGGTCGGCTTTGGCCATTAAGTCGCCGAGCTTTAGCATATTCGCCTCAAGTTCATTTTGAGGCCATAAATGCGGGTACGTGTAGCCCAGGCCGGATGTAGGGGCACTAAAACCGTCATTTTCGGTTGCGCTGCGGTACCAGTATTCAATCGCAGACGGAGCCAGTTCTACAAGAGACGGCGGCATACCCCACCCCATTGCGAAATTGCCGCGGTTTGGGTTCGCATAGTAGTTGGGATTGGTCGAAAAATTATTTGCCGCGATGATGGTGAGGATATTGTCCATGTCACTGAGCTTAAAAGCTACGTAATGGACTCCCTGCTCCTTCGTGTAGGTATTATCCGAAATGGGCTGGGTAAACTGCCAGGATTGGGGACGTTTGGCCATCCCGGCAAGCGTGGAAAGATTCAGCATCCAATCTGCCGGAACCTGGAAGAGACCGCTTTCACTGTGGAAGGCGATGGATTCGAGTTCGCTGCCGGTCGTGCCGTCGGTCCATCCATAACAGGGAGCATTGCCGCGAACCGAATCATAGACCTGGCGGGAAAGGCTTTCGCTGTCGTTCCACCAGAAGAGTGATTTAATTGCAACTCCCCAGTCACGGAAGTAATACGCCCCGGGATGAAAGCTGATATCGTCTGTGCGGACCACGATCGCATCCTGGTTGAACTGGTTCCAGTAGTTGTTATAGACCCACTGATCGTCATGGCCTCGGGCATCAAAAACCTGGCTGTATCCATTGGAATCCATGTACGATTTCAGAGAATCCTCAACCACAACGGCATTCATGATCCCGGCCAGGGCATTGGCGGCGGTCAGGGAAGGTTTGTCATCAAAATCGAAAAGGATATAGCCGTCTGCATTGCTGCGATAACGATTAATATACCAATAAAATGAATCAATACGGGAATAGGACACACCGTGGTTTGCTATCAGGTCATTAAGCAGGCTGGTATCACCCTGGTCGATCCAGATTTCCGGCCGGTTCTGGGCCAGCAGCCCCTGGAGGGACTGGATCATGACGAACTGGGCGTCATTGAGGGCGGACTTGCGGACCACATAAAGATGCGTCGGCATGGCACCGATTTGCTCACTGAGAGACGGAATTTTACGATAGAGTTTGATTTCATCGACCCTGAACTGGCCGGAGGAATCTTGAGCGGAAAAACCGTTGAGATTAAAGGTTACGTCAATACCCGCGGCCCCGGGCTTTGCAGTGACTTCATGGGTAAACGTCTGCCACTGATTGTTGGTGAGTTCAAGCGGAAAAATATCCTGGCCGATGAAGAGGTCACTTCCATCATAGCTTCTTACCATCGCATAGGAGGTATCTGTGCCGATGTATGCACCCGTAAGGGATTTAAAACTATAGCTGAAGAGGTACTTATCGCCCTCCTGCGCAGATAAAATTGCAGTGCGGATGTCGGAATGAACTCCGGAAGCCGGATTCAGTTGAAATGATTTTGTACCGGAACCTGCGCTGTCCGCGGCAATGGAAGCATTGGCGGAATAATACCAGTTTGTGAAATCTGATTCGGCATCTCCGTTTGAGACAATATTGTTGACGGTATCATATATCCCCCAGCAGGCCGATGAAAGAGCAAGGCCCAGGAATATAACGATCAAGTTTCTCATTTGATTGTCTCCATTATTCATTTCAGTTCTGTGACTCTTCATAAAGGGCCTTAAAGTGTTCAGCATTTACAGGTACATATTCACTGCCCAACTGCGAGAGAACATTCTCCAGGTCTGTCGGCCAATAGGACCAGCTTATCGGGTAGACGATCATAAAGCCGGGCCGCTCGGTTGGTGTATGGGTCTGAATTTCATTGACCATCCAGTCTCGGTTGGCCTGATTACGACCGATATTTGACGAATCCCATCGCGTTGCAGTATGGCTGACAAGCACATCATCACCCATGGAGTAATTCCACTGCGTAATCCCCTCATCCCGACCCATGCCCAGGATCAGCAGTTCGAGATTTTCAAGGCCCTCGACAAATCGCTGTGTCGTTGTGTCATGGACCTGCCGGTCGAACGTATTCCATGCAGTCGTGTAAAGGCTCACAGCCGAAACATCCAGCCACTTCATGTAATAATCGGTAAGATGTAAATAGGCTGCCCAGGCTTGCTGGGGATCCGTTGTGCGAGACATAAAATTGCGATAAGGATGTACGTAACCGCCGCCGGATGGGGCAAAAAAGAAGTAATCATTTGAAGTGGCCTGTTCATAAAACCACTCCATGACGCCAGGCAGCAGCTCAAGAGACCCGGGCCCCAGCGACCATCCGATCGGGAAATTACCCCGACGACTGTCCTGCCAGACAAGGTACTGTACACCCTGCCAATAGACCGGTGCATCCCCGGCATCGATGACCGAGATAAGCATATACACCTTGGAATCGTCAAGCACGGGGCTGGGCGGCTTGGGACGGGCATGGAACTGCTCAAGAACGGAGTGCCAGTCTACCTGAACTCCGCTTAGAATACTCATGTTCGTGGTCCAGTCGCATCCGAGCTTGAGTTTGCCGTACTCGCCCATGAGACCGACTCCCTGGTATTCGGTCAGTCCATCATCAAAAGAGGTACCAATCCATCCGATAACGGGAGTGTTAACCGGTGTTTCGGCAAACAGCATTTCAGCGAACGCCTTTTCCGCATCATGATCGGAAACGATACCGTCTTCCACGTTCTCGCCGGTCACCCAGAAGGTGAAAATCCGATTCTGTACCAGGTAATCACGGATGTGATGGGCTGTGGCTGTGGGATGGAAAATGGCAAGCACATCATGCCGCATGGAGGGCCAGAGGTTTTCATAAGCCCATGTGTATGCTTCCAGATTCGTAGACCACCTGCCGCGGAGGTCTTCTATGGGTTTGCCGGCTCCATAAGTACCGATATCTGAGGGTGCAATCACTACCCCGCGTTCAACGGCGGCAATCATAGTGGCGATATTGATTGTCGCAGGAAGCGCGGGATCATAGACAACAACCTTGTCAAACCGGTCAGAGTATTTATTGAAGGCGATAAAGATGGACTTTGGGTAAAGCTGGTTGAAGTGCCCTTTCGCGAGCATTTGAGCACGCCAGAATACATCGGCACTGTTGAGTAACAGATATAGAGATGCGGAATCTCCGGAGTTTACCTGTCCCTGCAGGGTGATCGCAGCCAGGATCGTACCCGAAGATGCACTGCGAAGGTCGATATAATCAATATCTGCTGCTGGCGGCGGGGTCTTTGGAAACAGCTGATTATGCTGGGCAACGAGGAAGATGTCATCGATGGTAAAGCTGCCATGCGTGCCGGTTTGAGGATTATCAGGATTGCCCAGTCCGATGGAAATTTTCTTGACGGCATTTAGACTTACACCAGCAAAATCGTTCAGGTCAGTCTGCCAGAGCCGCCATTTCTGGGCTTGCCAGTTTGTAAGATCTCCGGAATAAAAGACGGTTTCACTGTTGCCAAAATCGTCCTCAAGACTGACACAAGGACGATCACTTTCAATCAGGGCATTGGAACTGGAACCGTAAAAATGAATCCAGATCAGATCACTGCCAAGCCCCGACCAGTCCTGCGGCTGTGTAAAGGTTCGTTTTATCTCTGAATATTCTTGTTTGCCGGCGGTGCCGCGATTGTCAAAAGTGAGTTGTAACGCCTGGGTGCCGTCATGAATCAAAGCGGCAGTCAATGAAACCTCAGAACCGGTATTATTTATTGTTCCGTCGACCCAGGTGTTCTCAATCAGGTTTTGGGGAGAATAACTTTCCATATCGTCCACTACGGCATAACTGGAAGCAATCGACCAGTGTGAGCCCTTCTGGATCTGGTCCAGGTACACATTATCCACCCGCCAGGAAAAATTCTGTCCGATCAAAAGAGGTTCAGGGGTGAAGGAAGTTTGCTGGGTATTTTGCCTGAAGGTCTCCGATATCTCTCCCCATAGATCTGCAAGCAGATAGAAATCTTGGTTGTCAATCTTTCGGTCACCGCTAAGGTCAGAATTCTCCGTTTCTTCAACGGGATCTTCCAGCCAGGACACCGCAAGTTTTTCAATATCGCCGGGCCCTACACTGCCGTTTAGATCCAGGTCGCCGAACAGGCGTTCTCCGCTTAGAACCTGTGAAAAACCGCCCAGGTAGAAATCGTGACTGTCTGCATCGCCCGGATCCCATGAAAATGAAATTACATTTTCATGAAATTTTGCATTATTCGGAGCCGGGTTTGAGGCCGCAGCTGCGGGGAGTTCCAGGTAAAGGGCCACATCATCGATGCGGGCGGTCCCGTCAAAATCGCCCCATTTACCGATGGCGAAATAGATATCAACATGGTCCGTACCGGCAGGGATAGTGAATTCTTTAGAAAAAGACTGCCATTGTCCCTGCGTGAGAGCAAGGCTTAAAGTATCCTGCCCCATCCACTGTCCTGAGTCGGTATAATAGCGAAGATAGGTCATCGCTCCATTGGCACCCATTGAAGCGCCCACGAGCGTTTTAAATTTAAGCGAAAGAAGCACCCGTTTGCCGGCATCAAGTGAAATTGTATTGTGTACCAGTTCCATGAAGGCCGATCCAGCAGCATTGGCCTGGAAACTGTTCGTTCCCGGTCCGGATGCACTGTCATCCGCGGCGATGGTGCTGTTTACCACGAATGACCAGGACGTGAAATCCGATTGGGCATCTCCATTGACAACCCGGTTATTTTGCAGGTCATAAACTGTGCCAAATGAAACGGATATTGCCGTCAGAAGTACGGTAATATATATATGTTTTGCATTCTCCATTGAACAAAAACTTTCTCTGTCGTCCCGGTTTGAAAATGCCTCCTAAAACCAATTCAACTCGATCTGGAACGAAAAACGTCCGTTGTCCGCCAAAACCTGGTGAAGCTCCAGTTCTGTGACTCGTTTGTACTTTACCGAGCCGTCCACATACCCGATATTGGTTCCAGCACCCGGGATTGTGTCCGGATCGCTAAGATTCCCGGGAGTGGTCACTTCTTTGTAGAGCCCTTTATTGGTGTGGACGATTTTCGTATTCGCTATGCCGTGTTGATATGCGCCACCATTGGGTACGTAGCGATTATTGTCCGTCATCACGACCCAGTGAGATGGATCGGACATCCGCATAGGCGATTGCCACGGTTCGGCGATATCGGGGGTAGGATCCTTCCATTTCGCGGTATCAAATCCTGCGAAATAATCGTATCCGAGCGCAATCGCAAACACATTGGTCCCCGGCCACTGCCAGGCAAACGGAAGAGTCTCGGTCGTAGTATCCAAAAGAGAGGGGTAGCTTAAATTATATTCCTCTCTTTTCACTTCGGGACATACAAAGCTGTTCCGAACTTTTTGTGTGAGGGCTCTTTCGGCAATTTCTTTCGCCTTGGCAACGGTCAACTCCGTGCCGAGATTCACCGTGCTTTTGGCAGCATTCATGTAGGCCGCAATGCTGGCAAATGAACGCAGGTCCATTCGGATGGCAACATCGCTGTCCCAGCCATTTTCCTGGAAACCTCCAGGAGGCAGCTTATCATTGAAATCTGCGGCATAGAGCATCGCTGCGACCTGAACCTGGTGGATGTTATTCCCGCAGACAATACGTCTTGCCAGTGCTTTGGCACGCTGGAGCGAAGGCAGCAGGATTGACATCAGCAGCGCGATAATCGAGATCACGACAAGCAGCTCAATCAGGGTAAAGCCGTAATGGTTTTTATGCAAACGGTTCTTTCGTAACACTTTCATGAATCCATTCCCAATTATTTCATTTTCATTCTTAGAGCAGGCAGGCCCGGCCGAAAGATCGACCGGGCGCTGCGCATTATCAATTTACTGTCCTAGATACCACCGATAGCCGAACTCCGCGAAGTCCCTGATATCCACGATACAGTCCTGGTTGTAGTCCCAGATGGAAGAAGGATTGTCACAGTTGGCCTGGGTGTCAACTAAAACGATGGAATCAAAATCGATGCTGCCGGCTCCTTTGCCGGTCGTGTCATCTCCGACAACGCCAAAGAAAAATCCGACGACATCGTTGACATCTGCAATCGATGCTGCACCATTGAGATAATCCATGTCCGTCTCGAGATCGATGACCCAGGTGTCCCAGCCGATCGGACTGTAGGAAGAGCCGTCAGCTTCCAGAATTACATTGGTCTGAGCCTGGATGTTCGTCTCAAGAATGCTGCCGTTGTAGAGCTTCATATAGAACTGTCGCTCCTGGCTGTTGCCGGGCTGCCGGTTCACATTGACATGGATTTCATCATACTGGCTGAAATCTACCGGAGCGGCAAGCACCTTGTGAAACTCCACCCAGGACTCCGTATCGACCACATTCGTGTTGTCGTAGGCCCATCGCAAGGCCCGGTTGCCTTCAAAGGCAAGCAGCGGATCCGTCAGCAGTGAGACCGTGCAACCGGCACCGCGAATGGCATACGAACCGGAAGAGCATGCCCAGAAGTTGAGGATATCCTGCTCGGTAGTATAGCTTTCAAAATCATCCAGCACGATATCCGGCAGGAGCTGTTCACTTCGTGCATCGTCAAGCCAGGCTGCGGCCAGGTCGGAGACATTACTGCCGGTCGGCTCAATAAACGAACCGGGTGGGTACACCGCGACATTGTCGATGCGCGCGGTACCGGTCGATGTACCATTGTAGCCAACGGTAATGAAGACGTCGATCAGGAACGTATCTGCCGGAGCGACGATGCCGTCTTTTTTGTAGGTTCGCCACTGCCCGTTCGTGGGGGCCAGGGGGATGCTGTCTTGTCCAAGGAAGCCGCTGGCGTTGTCATAGAACCGCACAAACGCATACGAGTCTCCTCCGTCCGTGAAACCGGCAAGCGTCTTATAATCCAGGTGCAGTGAAATCACGTCCCCTTCGCCGACCGGCGGGGTGCCTCCGACAACATTGCCCGAACCGGGCACTACCATTTCCAGGCATTGTGTGCCATAGCCGGAACTGTCGGTGTTAACAATATTCACGCTGCCGCTCCACCAGAACCATCCGGGTACATCACCGAGCAATGCCGTCTCAAAATCTCCGTAGTCCTCGTACATATTGCTGCGAGTATCCAGAACCTTGCGGCGGAAAACCCCGATTTCATCAATTTTTGCAGCCGGTGTGACGATGTAGGCGAAGATATCCGCGGTCTCCACATCCTCAGGCAGTTCATCGACAACCATGGAGTAATTCGACCAGGTATCATTGGTTTCAACGAGGTTCAATGTGCTTTCACCGAGAAAGCTCCCGCCGCCGTAAAAGCGGATTTTAAGCACTGAGCCGATATCATCAACCCCGGCCGGTGTTTTAAAATCAGCAGAAACCAGCAAAATATCATTGGGGTCCAAATTCACGACATTATGAATCAATTGTCCCGGATTGGCAGTCGCTCGGAAAACATGTGTCCCCGGGCCGCTGGTGTCGTTGGAATCGATCACAATATTTTGAACAAACGCCTGGTTCCATCCGGAAAAATCACCGAATTCCGCATCCCCGTTCTGGACCATATTCTGCCCCAGGGCAAAATAAAGTTCCGGGTATACCGCGATATTGTCCACTCGGCCGATTCCATTTGCCTGGATGCTGATATAAATATCCGCAAAGCGTGCCTCAGCAGGGGTAACCAGTTCGAGTTCGTAATCAACCCATGTATCATTTGTTGTGCCCATCAGGATCGTATCCTGCATGCCCAGGGGAGCCAGGAATTCATCATAATAGCGAATTACTGCGAAAGAGGCTGCGTCATTGGCATCCGCAACCGTTTTGTAAGACAGGGAAAAGAGGTAGCCGGCATCTCCCTGAACCGAGAATGTCGGGCGAGAAAGATCTCGTGTGCCTGAGGCTGTACTCTCAAAGCAATACACTCCATCGGCGCTGTCCGCACCGGTTACAGCTACATTTTGAGTGAACTGCCAGTCCCATTGGCCCAGCCAACCCTGTTCGGCTCCGCCGTTGGGAACCCGGTTATGCTGCATATCGTAAGCGCCGGCCACACACATCGCAGCGAACCAGAGAACAATAAAAATTATTAAACCGTATTTCATTTGTACTGTCTCCTCATGTCTGAATCCGTTCCCCATGATCCGGTTCACGAGGAACGGATTCGTTACTATCTGACTTAGGCCCGGTCGGGACGAACAAATTATGTTGGCAAACTCTGCCATGTTACAATTCATCCCGGAAACATCCGGACCGCTGTTTTATCTGTTTGAAAGATCGCTCAACGACGACGGCGAACCAGAGCAACGGCTCCAAGCGCAAGCAAACTCAGGCTTGTCGGCTCCGGAGTGACGATGACGTTGTCAATTCTCGCCGTCCCGGTCGAAGCGCCGTTGTAACCGACGGTAATAAATACATCGATGAGAAATGTCTCTGCCGGTGCGATGTAACCGCCTAAGTTAAATGGTAACCGTTCACAGGTATTTTGATAGTATTGAGCGACGCACTCAAAGCCA
>CAYVUI010000143.1:0-9088 GCA_964454745.1 uncultured Pirellulales bacterium
ACACAAACCTAATATAAACAAACACTTACGCATATTTAACTTCCAATCAACTCCCTGGTTAATGTCACTGCCCAGCCGATGCCAAGCAAGAGGATTAGCCCGGCAATAAAGCTCCAAATCCATTTGCCGCTCTTTATAATTCTCAAAAGTCCATAATCTATCCCACGAATCGCCGCAAGTAAAGAAAAAAGCCCGCCAAACATCATCAGAAGACAAATAACAAACCCGACCGGTTGGACCCACAATGACTGCAAAACCTCTCCCCTGCAAAACGCCTCAATCGAACGGGTCACAAAGCAGCCCGGACACGGCAGCCCGGTCTTCTGATAAAATCCGCATACACCGAACAAATACACCGTCTGGACCATACCGCGGCCGGAAATAGAAAAAAACACAAAAAAAGCAACACAAACCAAAAAGGCCCCAAGGTACCCCAGCCGGGCACCCCCCGCGAGCTTTTCACGCCTGATTTCTGTTTTTATCTGTACTGAATCCATTTCTATGTTACAATACCCGGCAGGTAATACAAAGTCAACAAGACCGGGAGCTTTTCCAAATGCATCAAATTGATTACAGCGCAATGCTCGAAGTCGCGATTGTCGCCGCCCGCCTGGCGGGCCAGAAGGCCCTTGAAGAGCAGGCCTACGCGGGAGCATCCGTTAAAAACGCATCAGAACTGGTAACAAATGCCGATCCTCTCTGCCAGAAGATCATTATTGACAGGATTATGGAATCCTACCCTTCCCATGGATTCATCGGAGAAGAAGGCGACGACAACAAGCTGCTCAAATATACCCCCCGCCAGTCTGATGCCATCTGGTGGGTGATCGATCCGATTGACGGCACCAACAATTTTGCAAAAAATATGTATAATTATGCCGTCAGTATCGCCGCCTTCCACGAAGGCCAGCCGATTATCGCGGTGATATTCGATCCCGCAACGGACACCATCTTTACCGCGGCCAAAGGCTCTCCCCCCCTGCGAAACGGCTCATCCATCACCCAGAGCAGCGACAAATTCGACAAATACTCCTCCATTGCCATCGACGCCCACATGACACAGGACATGGAAAAGCCCATCCTTGAGATCATGCACCGCACCCGCTTTCGCAACGCCGGCTCAACCGCCCTGCACCTGGCTTATGTCGCCGCAGGCTCGATGATCGCCGCCATCGGCACCCGACCCAAACTCTGGGACTACGCCGCAGGTGCCCTGCTGGTCCAAAGCGCCAACGCAAAACTGACCGACCTCAAGGGCAGCCCGATCTTTCCCATAGACCTGGAAAGTTATGAAGGACAAACCTCCTCTATACTCGCAGCCAATACCACCTGCTACGACGAAATTTTTGAGCTTTTCAACAAATAACGCTAATGAACAGGAGAAACCCATGAAGACACAAAAGATTATGCTTACGCTGCTGATGGCCCTGATCACTCTATCACCGATCTGCGCAGCCAAAACCACCGCCGAAGATACGCTCAGCACCGTTCCGCAGGAGGCACTGCTGGCCCTGCAGATCAACAATCTCGACCAGTCCATGGGTATGCTCGACCAGTACCTCACCGGGATCGCACCGATCTCGACCGGCATGATGCTCAAAATGCAGCTTGGCAGCATGCTCGGCGACCCGATGCTGAACGGCATCGATACCAGCTCCTCGTTTACCCTCTTTATCTGTCCAACCCCCCAGAACGCACCGACAAGCGACATGAACCCTCCCAGCTTCGAGGACATGGTCATTGTCATTGCTGCACCGCTGACCGATTACAACCAGTTCGTTGAAGCCGAGGCAAACCGCATGGCCCCCGATGCCGACGGAATCGCCGAGACCAAAGACGGCCAGACGCTTATCATGCCGCGGGTCAATGAGAACATCGCCCTTCTCGCACAGTCGCACCACCGAACCCAACTGCTTGCGCTTGCCGAGAATCTGCGTCAAAACCCGCTGATGAACCAGCTTGACAAGGACCAGAAAAACATGGCCCTCAGCAAGCCGATGTGGCTCTATCTCAACATTGACAAGGCCAACATGATGTTCCGACCCTTTATCGACATGGGCTTCCAGCAGATGCAGGCTGAAATGACCAAAGCAGAGCAGGAAATGCCCCAGTTTGAGAAAATAATGGAATTCTACCGGCTCTATTTCAGCGTGATACGAGCCGCCCTTGATCAAACGCAATACATCTCGCTCGCGATTGAACCCTCTCCAGCCATGCTCAGCATCAACGAAACCTTTGCTGCCAAGCCGGGAACCACGCTGGCGGATATGATGATACCGGATAAATCAAAGTCAAAGGGCTTCCGCTACGCTTCAATGCTCAACACTCCGCAGGCGGTTAATTTCCTCATGAAATACAACCAGCCCCAAATGCAGAAAATGGCTGACAAGGCCTTCGACCTGTTCGGGCCGCTGATGGATCAACAGATACTCGAAAACGTTAAAAAGTTAAATGATGAATACATGAAAATTCCCATGTATGAGATCGCAGGCTCTTTCTCATTCGTACAGGCAGCCCCAATGGTCCAACTCCGCGAATTCATTGCCTGCAAAGATCCGCAAAAGGCCAGGACCCTCTGGGCGGACATGGCCGATTCCATCGGGAAAATGTATCAATCATTTGGCCTTCCCATGAATACAAGCTACGAAAAAGCCGCCGCTTCGTACAACGGCATCGAGATCGATCACTGGAAGTTTGATTTTGATTATTCCCAATTCACCGAAGGGATGCAGCAAATGGCCGGCGAAGAAATGTCCGAAGAAGAAAAGCAGCAGATGCAGGAAGCCCAGGATATGATGATGGAAAAAATGTACGGTCCTGATGGCCTGCAGTACCAGCTCGCTTTCCTGGATGAGGACATTATTTTCACAATCGATACCGATCCGGATGCAATGCCAACGATCATCGATCAGCTCCAAAACAATACCGCAAAGCCCCATCGCGACATTACCCAGGCTATGGAACTGCTTCCCAATGCCGAAAAAGCGGACACGGTTATGACCATTAATTACCTCAGGCTCATGTCCCAGATCTTCTCCGCGGCGAAAAACTTCATGCCCGAGGTCCCCGGCAACCCGTTTATGGACATGTTCGCTGACCTGGACATGGAATCCAAATCCGCCATTTATGCCGCTGCGACCACCTACAAAGGTAAAGTCGTCGCGGATGTCATCCTGCCCAAGGATCACCTCTTCGAGATCGCCAACGCGGTCATGCAGATCCAGGCCAAATTCGCCGCCATGCAGCAGGCCCAGCAACCCAAAGAATCCGGACAGAACGACCAACCGAGCCCGGAAGCTGTCATGCCCGAACCGGAAAGCTATCCCGCAAACCAGAATCCCTTCCTGACCAGCCCCTCGGGCAAGTACATTCTGAGTATCCCCGTCGAGGAGCCCAACTGGCAGATCACCATCTACGATCCCGAAAACCGCTCGCTCTACCTCGACGAATCCGGCTTCACCGGCCATGCCCAGGTATACTGGCTCTGGGATGAATACAACATCCTTTGGCTCTATGACGCCAAAACCGATACCGTCCGTTTCTGGGAATACAAAAACGACTCCTGGAACGCCCAAAAATGGGGCTCCAGGAGCCAAAGCTCGTCCGACCGGGAACTTACCCCCCCTGCCGGTCTCTTCCCTGATTCACCCAACCCTATTGAGTAATAAGAGATAAACCAGGGCGCGCGAAATGGAACGGAAAGGAATCTGACCCTGCGCCTGACAGCTCCGCTGTCGATGCGCAAGGTTCGCAGCACGCACCTCCTACAGTATGCCAACGCCCTTAACGTGGAGCCGGCACTGGATGCACAGCTACGATCCTCGGCTTTTGCCACGGGCTGTACACATCACCGCGATCAAAGATCGCAATCACCCGCTGCTGTGGCCCTCGAACGCCCAGCCGAACAAGTACATATGCACTAAATACATCACTCCTTACAGTAAATTTATTGGCCATCGCTGAATAACGCTCCACACGTTCCAGCGGAGTCAAAGTGGTGCCCGAAGGATCCGGGTCCACATCCTGTACATTCATCAGGTCATTGACCTTTGCAAAAACATTGTTAGCACTGCGGTAGTTGACGATATTCGTCGCCATCGCGTCATACCCCGGCCAAGTCGGGTCCGTCGCACTCAAATCCGGTATCGCCGCACGGATCACCTCCCGCGTGGCCGTATTGAGATTGATCCGCCCCGGCACCCGCGTCAAACCGTTGAGGTTAGCAAGCCCAAGATATGCCAAAATGTTCTCATCACTGTCCATAAAATCAAAATAAAGATCATCATTATCATAATCCAGAACCTTCCAGGTCAAAAGCTCATCGCGAAGCCCTGATGGGCCATGTCCCTGATGAATCACACCTGCGAGTTCTTCAACACTTTCGAGCCCTCGATTCCAGTCGGCGACTTTCAGTGGAAAATTTTTCGCGACGGAAACAAAGCTGTCATTTTTCTCTCCAAGTGTCGAGGAGTCATCAAATTCATAATAACTCCTTGCATCCGCCAGGCGCCACTGGTTGTCATCCCGCTGAAGCGTACGGATCGTAGCGACAGCCGGATCAATACTCAGCAGCGAATGAACCTCAAATTGATCGACAAGCAACTGCTTCGCCGGATCACTCAGATCTTCCGGTCCGGGTTTATACAACTGGACCACCGGTGTATCAAATGCAAGGTTGGCGACATAAACCGTCTGGGTTCCCGTCTTGATCGGAACTTGAGACAGGTCATTGGTAATCACCAGTCGTCCGTGTTTTCCGCCCTCCGCCTTAGGGACGATCGCGTTATCACTGGCTTTAAATTGATAGGAGTTAGTGCCGTAAACCAGTCTCCATCCTGTCAGGTGCATATTCCCGTTTGGATTCTCATATGGATTGGCAAGCTCAACTGCGTAATAGCTCGGATCACCCGGGTTGGGCCCTACCTTGCGAAAAACTTCCGTAATAAACGGCTGACGCTCATACCCGACAACCATTGATGTAAGCCCAAAATCGAGCAATGTATCCAGGTCAGATCCGCCCTGCTCCAGTTCAAGACGGTTAATAATATCCGCAGTAAGATAAACGCTTGAATTCATACCCGTGCCGGTCAGATTGTTCGGATCGGAATAATCGATGATTTCATCCCTCTGGCCGCCAAAGAAGGGATCAAAAAACGGCCCTGCATCTTCAGCCTCATTATGATCATCCATGTAATCGATCAGGTTCACCACAAACTGAGCTGCGGCTTTTGCGGCATCTGTCTTGCTTGCCCCTTTATCAAGATAATACGCCCGCATCGCGTATAGAAGCTGTAAAACCCAGCGACGACTCGCGGCGTCATTGACAAGCTCAACCCCCATATCCAGCCCGCCTTCCGGAACCACCACACCGCGCATCTCATCGCGAACTTCAACCCTGTGAGTATCCTGGTCATAGTAGTAAATCGCGGGATCATAAAAATCCGTATTAGAAGGATCAGGGTACGCCATTCGCTGTAGATCACGGTCAAAACTGTAAAAGGTACAGATCGGCCGGCGGTCGTACCGGTATTTATAATCGATTGAACCATCACCGGAGATCCACGCGCCGCTTGCCCCGTCGAAGTTCGCAGGGTTCATCCGCCGGGTCCACTCGGCATAATCTCCCAGGCCCTGAGCCGGGATCGTCAGTGCGGCATAGATCCCCGCGGCCGAATCAAATGTCGCCTCGCCAACATAGGCAGTCTCAAATCGGGCCGTAAACGGGCTGCTGAGCATAAACCGGTTGCGAAGCTCCAGCTCTTCCGACAGGCCGAACAGCCCATTACCCGTATCTCCGGACGCAAGGTCTGTGATGACAACATCATGATAACCTTTCAGCGAGAAACCGCCCCCCGGACGGACAGCAAAAAAGTTGTCACGCTGACCATTCGGATCGCTGCGCATAAAATCAACCAGTGAAACCGAGCTTAAATACTTGCCCGTCGCAAGATTGCCCCGCTCATAAGCGGTATTTAAGTTCACACGACCACAGTTATCCGTAATCCGGACCGCGGCATACACCCCCTGCCCGCGCGAACCGCCCACTCCATCAATTTTTACCCAGCGGGAATCACTGAAGCCGTCACCATCGGCATCCGCGAGCGTTCCCTCGTCAAACTCATCCGTATCCGGATCAAAGTCGATATCCTCCTGGTATGCCTTTACAATCGCGGCAAAAAGGTTCCGGTCCATCTGGCCCGATGCGGGATCCGTTAGTGTTGCCAGCCTGCCGGTCAGGTCCGTGATATACGGCCAGCGGAAGATATCATCCGATGTATCCTGGCCGGTTCCGTTGTCAGTTAACAGCTCCGGCATCAGACTCGCCAGCCAGGCATCACTGCGCCGGCTGGTATTCGGGTTCACCGCCGGGCTGTCCCACGGCTCATTATCGATAGATAAAGTTGAAAAATCAGGAACTTTCTTCCAAACTGAATTCGGCTCGGACGGATGAAAAGCCCAATCGCTCATCTCCGCCAGCAGGTTCATGCTGTTGGGCTCAAAATACGTATCCGGGTCGCTGCCGGCACCGGCCGCATTCGAGACGAACAAATCCTCCCACAACTTATACTGAATCTGCGCGACAACCGCATCGACCGCTTCATCCAGCTCGTCATGCTCTACCTGCGTCGAACTGGCCACCTCACCGACCCGCGATGCCATCACGAAAAACACGCCGATCAGCGCAAGCAGCACCGTCAGCACCACCGCAAGGATCAGTGCCGATCCGCGATCACGCCTCCTGCGTGTACGTCTCATTTCGCTTCCTGCTTTCTTTGCATATCGTATCAGGCGGTTACACATAAAAAAAACCACCCCCTTATTCCAAAGAAACAATGTGAGTAAACGTCTTGCCCTCAGGGAAAAGCCCCTTCGAGTCGTACAAAGTAAACGTAAATTTCAGTGCCTTACCCAAACCGGGGATCTGGTTGAAATTGCTCTTATCAAATTCCGGGCCATACAAAATCTTGTAATCCCCGCCCACACCTGTCGGCGGATCATAACTCTGCCCATAATCTACTGAAGACTGACTGCCGATAATTAAATAATCCGGATACAGCAAACCCGGCAGATTCGCTGCCCCTACCTGTGTATCATCGATACGCGGCGGATTAATACCCGTCTCCAGCAGAAAATCACTGTCCGACAAATCTCCATCCCCATCAGGGTCTACCTCCGGGATCCATCGTTTTTCACTGCCGTCCGCACTCTCATACCAGCCCTGTACCGCGAACTGCCCCACCCGCGTTGTCAGCATCATGTGATACGTCGGCGGATAATCTTCATCCACCGCAATCGCGGAATCCGAAGCTGACGCCCCCCCCACCCTCACATCCATAGTCATCGTCATGATTTCATTGAGCATATCCCCAGGCAGATTTTGCCAGTCCTCCGGCGGGATTGTGTCATATTCGTACTTAATATTATCATAATAGAAATTTTCTTCCGGCGAATAAAAATTCCCCAAACTGTCCGCAAATGGGAAATAGACGGTCGAACCGCTGTCAAGCATTGGAAGAGCCGTTGAAATATGCTGAGAGCGAACCAATATACGATCTGAGGGTGCCAGTAATTGGTTTCGGATATCATCTGAATAATCCGCTGGATCGTTCGAAAGAGCCTCCTGGCCGATACAGTATTGAATTCGGGCATCAGTTCCCTCGAGATACCCCGTAACCTGGCCGGCTCCGTCATTCCACTGCACCTGGTCGTATGTCCGAAAATTCCCGCGGCTAAAGAAAAACAGCCGGTCCATCCGGACATATCGATCCGGCACACCAATCGGATCTTCGATATCAATCACATCGAGAAGGTCATCGCGAGCCGGGACTGCCTGCCAGATAATAAAAATGACGGTATCCTCGTTAATTTCGCTAAAATCCTTATCCAACTGTTCGGTAATCGCATGGGCCTTGAGCATAATCTCGTTGATCGCCGAGCTGGTCCGCTGCGTCTTGACGGCATGATGGAACACAATCCCCGACGCCGCCATAATCCCCGCAAGCAGCCCCACCGCCACCAGCAGCTCAACAATCGTAAAACCAAAATTTCGCCTGTGTCTGTTCATCGTCAAAACCATAAACTCGTCTCAAGCACTTTAATACACGGATACCGGCGGCTTCCACTGGTCGCGACCGGCGTAACCCAAAAGCCGAAATTCTCACCCGGCCCCCAGCCGCTCCAGCCCGGATCATCCGCCTTGCGAACCACCAGCGTCACCGTCATCGGGCTTGCCGACGTATCCCGCACCAAATCCGTTACGATAAACCGCTGACCCATCCGCGAATTTGCGCCCGCCGCCGCTTCAAGGATCAATTCACTATCCACGCCAAACAGCGATACTTCTCCGTCAAAATCAACCGTCACAACAATCTCATCACTTTTATCGCTCGCCTGCACCTGGCTCGCCTCCACCCTGTACGGCACCGGCCAGGCAATCAGCGAATCAGGAAAGAACGGATTCGTCTCTCTCCAGTCCGGATACTGCACATCCCCCGTCTTGCGGTTGACAAAAACCGTCACGTGCACACGCCCCGGCTCGGCCGCATCCCGACGGCACAAAGCCGACCACCAGTACCGCTGCTCGATCTGCTCATCCTCCACGTACACCGCCTTGGTCGGGTACAGATCATGCAGACCCTGGTAAAACGCCTTCTCCACCGACGGGTAAAACTGCTCGTGATCCAGCGTCGGCTGTACGACCTCGTTGAGATCATTCTCATTATTCCGATTATACGTAAAGCCCCAGCCGTTGGCCGTTGCAATCGTATCCACCTGGTCGAAAAGCTCCAGCCTTTTCACCGGGTCCAAAATCTCCGCGCTAAACAGCACCATCTCATCGGCGCTTAACTTCGCCGTGTCAATCCCGTAGAGCTGTATCTTCACAATCGCTTCGTTGGCCGCCATGCCCGCCACGGTCCGTTCGGTCGTTAAAACCGTAAGCTTCGTCCCCACCGGGAACGTCGCCGCCACCAGCATGAAACCAACCGCCAGAATCCCCGCGGCCATCATGACCTCGGTCAGCGAAAAACCAACTCCATGTTTGCCGAACTGTCAAGGGTCCGTTCAAAAGTCTTGGGTATGCTGATTG
>CAYVUI010000144.1:0-8957 GCA_964454745.1 uncultured Pirellulales bacterium
TGGCTTTGAGTGCGTCGCTCAATACTATCAAAATACCTGTGAACGGTTACAAAAAAAGAGACCGAAAAAAGCTTTTCGGCCTCCTCCATACAGTATTTTCCTCTTCCTTGCTTATCAACTTATCCTATATATAAATTTCTGTCAAGCAAAAATTGTCTATTTTTACAAAAATGGTAAATTTTTTACAATTTGATTGATCTGTATTCATTTCAATGCGATTTTCAAAGTCTAAAGCAAGATTTCAGTCCTGTCAGAGATTTTTGTTGAATTAAATGGCCGGGCTTTTTATAAAGGAATAACGAAAATATGTTAACAAAAGAAGAATTATGGAGTTGGTTTTAGGAGAATTGTTTTGGCAGAATTGATGTCAGGCAATGCGGCAATCGCCCGCGGAGCGTATGAGGCCGGCGTTCGCGTAGCCAGTGCTTACCCTGGTACGCCGTCGACAGAAATCCTGGAAAATGTTGTCCATTATAAGGATGATATTTACTGTGAGTGGGCACCGAACGAAAAGGTGGCCCTTGAGGTGGGGGTTGGTGCCTGTCTTACCGGTGCAAGGGTGCTGGTAACGATGAAGCACGTGGGGCTTAATGTCGCCGCGGACCCGCTGATGACACTTACTTCGATCGGTACCGAGGGCGGCCTGGTGATTGTCGTCGCGGATGACCCGGGCATGCATTCATCACAGAATGAGCAGGATACGCGGAATTACGCCAAATTTGCCAAGATCCCGATCCTCGAGCCTTCCGATTCTCAGGAAGCCAAGGATTTCGTGAAATACGGACTCGAAATCTCGGAAAAATACCGTACTCCCGTGATTCTGCGAAGTACGACCCGGATCAGCCATTCGCGGAGCCTGGTCGAGTTTCAGGACCGTGTGGAATCGCCGCGCAGTATCGGCTTCGAGAAAAATCCCCCGCGTTATGTTCCGATCCCGCTTTGGGGCCGTGAAATGCGGAAAAATGTGGAATCCCGTCTCGGTGAACTCATCGCCGAGGCCGAGCAGTCTCCGCTCAACAAGATCGAATGGGGCGATAAAGCACTTGGCATTATTACCTCTTCGATTTCCTATGAGTACGTTAAGGAAATTTGGCCCGAGGCAAGTGTACTCAAACTGGGGATGGCACATCCATTCCCGGATAAGATGATTCGGGATTTCGCCAACGAAGTCCGCGAACTACTGATCGTTGAGGAACTGGACCCGATCCTGGAAGAGCACGTCCGATCGATGGGCATCGAGTGCATCGGCAGGCAGTATATCCCCGGCATTGGCGAGTTTTCTCCCACGCGCCTGGCCGGGTGTAAGATGAAGATGCAGGGCGGCAGCGAAGAAAGCACCGAATTACCTGCTTTCGCCCAGGGGCTGCCGGGGCGTCCGCCGGTCCTGTGTCCGGGATGTCCGCACCGCGGGGTGTTCTATTCGCTCGGAAAGCATGATGTCGTTGTCACCGGCGACATCGGCTGCTACAGCCTGGGGACCTTCAAGCCGCTTAACCGCCTGGATGTGATCCTCTGTATGGGCGGAGGGGTTTCGATGGCTCACGGCATGGATAAAGCCACGGAACCGAAAAAAGTTGTCGGTATGGTTGGGGATTCAACGTTTTTCCATTCCGGCATTACCGGGCTGCTCGACATTGCCTATAACAAGGGGAGTTCAACGATTATCGTCGTAGACAATCGCACCACGGCCATGACCGGTCACCAGGACCATCCCGGAACCGGAAAGACGCTCATGGGAGAATCGACTGTTGAGGCGTCTATTGCGGATATCGGCAGGGCGTGCGGCATTAAAAATGTGCATGAAGTATACCCCTATGACGTTAAGAACACCAATAAAATCATCCAGGAGGCACTGGACAGCGATGAACCGAGCCTGATCGTTTCGGTCGCACCGTGTGTTCTCAAAGACCGTAATGAAATGGACGTTCAGCGAAAGATTCTCGAAGACGTCTGCAAAAACTGTAAGGCATGCCTCAAGCTCGGCTGTCCCGCGATTGAAGCCGAAGAAGGAAAAAAACCTGCAATCAGCGGCTATCTGTGTGTCGGCTGCGGGCTGTGTGAACAGGTCTGTCCGTTTGGAGCCATTCGAACCGTGGAGGAAAAAGTATGAGTGCCGGTGAAACGACAAGTGTAGTATTGTGCGGAGTCGGGGGGCAGGGCATCCTGCTGGCAAGTGAAATTGTCGCTCGTGCGGCGATGGCGGCCGGCTTCGATGTAAAAACCAATGAAGTTCACGGGATGGCCCAGCGCGGCGGTTCAGTGATTGCCCAGATCCGTTACGGCAAAAAGGTGCATTCTCCGCTGGTTCAGGAGGGCACCGCTGAGGTGCTCGGTGCATTGGAACGTATCGAGGGGCTTCGTTATTATAAATACCTCAAGCCCGACGGGCTGGCCGTGGTCAACAGCCAGATGATGGTGCCGGTTACCGTGTCGATGGGTGCGGGCAGTTACCCCGACGATGCGGAGTCGCGTTTGCGTGAAGCATTCGACAGGCTCGTTTATTTCGACGCGGCGGCCAAAGCGGTCGAGCTTGGCAATATCAAGGCCGCCAATGTCGCGGTCGTCGGAGCGATCTCCAAGGGGCTTGCTCTCGAAGAATCCGCCTGGACAAAGGCAATCGAAACCAGTGTGAAGCCGCAGTTTGTAGATTTAAATTTAAAGGCCTTCGCAGCAGGACGTGAGGCGGTTTCAAACGTGTAAGGATTTGATGCGGTATCACAACGAAAAGTTTGAGCGAATCGGCAGAGACGAGCTTTGTGCGATACAAAGCAAAGTCCTGGTTCGCACGGTACATCAGGCGTATTCAGGCAACGCGGTTTTTCGCAGCAAATTTGACCAGGCCGGTGTGGTGTCTGACGATATCCGCTCGATTGAAGATATACACAAACTGCCCTTCATGAATAAGGCGGACCTTCGCGATCACTACCCGCTGGGGATGTGCTGCCGGGACAAAAATGAGCTTGTCGAGATGCACATGTCCAGCGGTTCAACCGGGGTGCCGGTCGTCATGCCGTATACCCGGGCAGACCTGGACCAGTGGGCCGAGTGCATGGCCCGCTGCTATATCATGGCGGGCGCAAATCCGGGCGATCCGGTTCAGATTACCCCTTCCTTCGGGCTGTTCAACGGCGGTTTCGGCATGTATCACGGTGCACGGGCCGCGGGCCTTTTCGTGATCCCGACCGGTGCGGGCAATACCCAGCGGCAGATCAAGCTGGCAAAGGATTTCGGTACGCGTATTCTGACCGGTGTGGTCAGTTACGGCATCCGGATTATGGAAGTGCTCGCCGAAAAAGACGAAACACTGGATGATCTCAAAGTCGGCATTTTCGGGGCGGAGGTTTTTTCCGATTCTATGCGCGAAAAGATCGACCGCGGGCTTGGGATCGAGTCGTTTGATATTTACGGCATGACTGAGACCGGCGGCGTGGGGACCCTTGGGATGGATTGCCCGGCCCATGACGGCATCCATGTCTGGGAGGATCATTACCTCGTGGAGGTGCTAGAACCCAATAGTGACAAACCGGTCGCTGAAGGTCAATACGGTGAACTGGTGATTACCTCGCTGACGCGCGAAGCCCTGCCGGCCGTTCGATTTCGTACCGGGGACCTGACCCGGGTGATCTCCCGCGATGAATGTTCCTGCGGACGGACGCATGTCCGGATCGAGGCGATTCGGGGTCGGGCGGACGATATGCTGATCGTCAAGGGCGTTAATTTTTTCCCGCGCCAGGTCGAACAGGTCCTGATGACGATCCCCGGCGTGGGTTCCAATTACCAGATCATTATTGAGGAGACCGACGGCGTTCGCGACTGCAGGATCAACGTGGAAGCGAACCGGAGTGTCACCGGCTTTATGGTCGAAAAGGCCCTTAAAGAGGCACTGGGCTTTAGCCCCAAAGGCGATGTCTATCCCCTCGGCGGTTTGCCCCGGCAGGAGGGCAAGGCCAGGCGGGTCTTCTTTGAAAATAATAAGTGATTGAAATCCGTTGCCGTTCAACGGAGTGGATGAAAGTGCAGGAATACAGGAGAAAAATCATGAGAAATGGATGGGCATTGGTATTGATGATTACAGCAGCAATGCTGCTGGTTGCCGGAAGCTGTCAAAAGAGTGATCCGGCCGGCGGCGATGATGTGAAGGTTGTGCACCTGACTTACGCGAATTTTCCCCCGGCTTCAACGTTTCCCTGTGTACAGATGGAACGCTGGAAAGAAGAGGTTGAAACGCGCACCGGCGGCAAGGTTAAGATCAGTACCTTCCCCGGCGGCACGCTCATTGGGGCCAAGGAGATGATGGACGGTGTGATCGCAGGACAGGCGGATATCGGCTGTTTGTGCATGGCCTATCAGCCCGGACGTTTTGCAATTACCAACGCGACTTCACTGCCGCTTGGGATCCCAAACGCGACCGTAGGCAGCCGGGTTCTTATGGATTTGTTCATGGAGTATGAGCCCGAGGCATTTGCGGATGTAAAGGTCCTGACACTGTTCACTACCGCACCCTCGAATCTGATGACCCGCGAACCGGTTCGCAGTCTTGAAGATATCGAGGGCATGGCGATCCGCGCATCCGGCGGGGCGGTCAAGATACTCGATTCCTGGGGTGCCAGTGCTAACGGTATGCCGATGTCTTCGACCCCGGAGGCACTGCAAAAAGGAGTGGTTAAGGGGCTGTTCTCTTCGGTGGAAGTGATGAAAGATTTCAAATTTGCCGAACTTTGCAAGTATATTACGATGACCGACACTGTGATTTACCCGTTTGCGGTTGTGATGAACAAGGAAAAATGGGATTCACTCAGTCCGGACGTTCAGGCCGTGATGGAAGAACTGTTTGCCGAGCAGTGTAACTGGACAGGCGAATACATGGATGGACACGTGGTTGAGTCTGTGAATTGGTCCAAAGAGAATCACGACGTGGAAGTCATCGAGCTGGACGCTGCGACACTGGATGCGTTTAATGCCCGGCTCGAACCGATTACGGAAAAATGGATCGAAGATGCCAACGCCAAAGGGCTCGACGGCGATGGAATTGTCGCGTTTTTGCGTGAGCGGATTGCCGCACACGAGGGACAGGCCGGTCAGTAATATGGAATCTCTGTCGGTTTTTGTCCGGCGTGTCAATCGTGTACTTGGCTGGCTGGCGATCGCGGGCCTGTGTGCGATGGTGCTGCTGACTTGCGCGAATATTCTGTTACGGCTCAGGTGGATCAACCGTCCTCTCTCCGGGACCACTGAAATCATGGGGCTCCTTGGGGCCTGTGTTACCGCCCTGATGCTAAGTGCCACCCAGCGCCGCAAGGAAAACATCGCGGTGGATGTCCTGATCAATCATTTCTCCGGAATCGTGCGCCGATGGCTTCGCGTATTCAATGCCGCGATTTGCTTTGCTTTTTTCGCGATTGCCGGCTGGCAGCTTACCCAGGGCGCCATGAAACTTAGAGACGCCGGGCAAGTGACTGAAACCCTCGGGATTGCGGATTATCCATTTGTGCTGGTGGTTGCCTTTGGTGTGTTTGCCCTGGCGATGGGGTTGCTGGCCGAACTGATCGAGGCGGTTGCCGGGGGGAGGGAATCATGATCAGTCCGGTGGTCGTCGGCATCCTTGGAATTGTGATCTTAATGGCGGTGCTGTTTTTGCTTGGCACTCCGGTTGCCTATGCGATGGCGATTGTCGGTTTCCTCGGCTTTGCGTATCTAAGCAGTGTCACCGCGGCAACAAACATGCTGTATACGGAACTGTGGTCTACGTTTTCCAAATACGGACTTACGGTGATTCCGCTGTTTATCCTGATGGGGCAGGTCGTTTTTTATTCCGGGGTCAATGAAAAACTCTACCAGGCGGCGTACCGCTGGATTGGACAGATTCGCGGGGGCGTGGCCATGGCGACGATTGCGGCCTGTTCATTGTTCGCGGCGATCTGCGGCTCCAATTCGGCTACGGCGGCGACGATGACGACCGTTGCGCTGCCCCAGATGAACAAGTACAAATACAACCCGATGCTCAGCACCGGGGCGATTGCGTCCGGCAGTACCCTCGGAGTTGTGATTCCCCCGAGCGTGGTGCTGATCATTATTGGTTTATCCACGCAGCAGTCCATCGAGAAGCTGTTTTACGGCGGTATCGGGGCTGGAATCATTTTGACTGCGCTGCTGATGGTAACGGTGTATGTGATCTGCCGGGTCAAGCCTTCGTGGGGCCCGGTCGGGCCGGTGTTTACCCGGCGGGAAAAATTTGCCTCACTGCCCGGCGCTTTTGAGATGGTCCTGCTGTTTCTGCTGGTGATCCTTGGCCTGTATTTCGGACTTTTTACACCCACCGAGGCGGGAGCCGCGGGGGCGTTTCTCTCGATTGTGATTGGTTTCGTGCAGGGAAAACTGACGGTCAAAAAGCTGTTTTCAGCGATTCAGGATACCTTGCGGATGTCGTGCATGGTGATCATGATTGTGGCCGGGGCGAAGATATTCGGCAAGTTCCTTACGCTTTCGCAGATTCCCCATGAGACCGCCGCCTGGGTGACTGGGCTTGGTGTGCCCGGTTTTGTGGTCATGGCATTGATTTTCGTGATTTACATCATTGGCGGGGCGATCATCGATGCCCTGGCACTGCTGATGATTACGATCCCGGTGTTTTTCCAGGTTTCCCAGGAGATGGGGTATGACCCCGTCTGGTTCGGTGTGACGATCACGGTCATTACCACGCTGGGTGCCATTACACCGCCGGTGGGCGCAACGACCTATGTCGTCGGCGGGATGGCAAAAAATATTCCCTTGAAAGATGTATTTCGCGGGGTTAGCCTGTTCATACCGGCGTATATCATCTGTGTGGCATTGTTAATGCTGTTTCCGGGATTGGTAACGTTTTTGCCAAACCTGATGCGATAACAAATTTTAAATTACAGGGGGCTGTTATGGATAACGCGATGATCGCTCGAACGGCGAAACGGCTGGCACGGGAAGGGTTTAAGGCTCATTTCGGCAAGGCGGGCTTTAAGGTGCCAAAGGGAAATCACTGGAAGCCGCTGCGGGAGGCCGGGACACGGCTGTGGCTCGATACCGGGGACATTGACCAGGCCAAACAGCTGTGGAACGACTGCTTTTCGGCACTGACCACGAACAACACGCTGCTCAATAAGGAAATCCAGAAGGGGATATACGATGAAAAAATCGGCGTATGGGCCCGTGAATTCCGGGAAGCGGATCCTGCGATTACGGACCAGCGGCTGGTGCTTGAGATTGCTTTCGTACTCAATGCCTATCATGCCCTGCGGCTGGTCGAGCTGTTTGATGCCAATGTCAGTGTCGAGCTGCACACCGCCCTGGCCAATGATGTCGATGCGACGGTGGAATACGGCAAGCGGTATTATGAGATCTGTCCGGAGCGGTTTTATGTCAAGGTTCCGCTGACCCCGGCAGGATACATCAGTGCCCGCAGGCTCGGGCAGGCCGGCATCCCGATCAATTTTACGCTGGGGTTTTCCGCAAGGCAGAATTATCTCGCGGCCCTGCTGACACGCCCGACGTATGTCAACGTGTTCATGGGCCGGCTCAACGCTTTTGTCAAGGATAACGATCTCGGCGATGGTCAAAATGTCGGCGAAAAGGCCACGCTTTCCACCCAGCGGGAGCTTATCCGCCTGCGGGACGCCGGACGCACCGAGAGTCTGCTGATCGGGGCAAGTATGCGAAATGCCGAACAGGCGGTCGATCTTGCAGGCCTGGATGTCTATACGATGCCGGTAAAAGTTGCGCAGGAATATGTCAAGGCTCCTCCATCGGAGCTGCACAACAGGGTTACAGACGATCCGCGCGTCGAGCTGAATCCCGATGTGGTCATGAATGATTTTTACGGGGCAAGTTTGTGGCTGGTCTCCGAGCGTTTTAAGGAAACCGTTGATTCCCTGCTGACCAAAGATATGAGCAGGCTGAGTCCCGAGGCCCTCTGTGGCCATTTCGACCAGCAGGGCCTGGGAGACTTTTTGCCCGCCTGGTCCGATTCTCAGCGGGCTAAGGTCAAAGAAGACGGCAAGATTCCCGTGTTTTCCCGCTGGAAAGAACACCTGGGCGACTGCCGGATCGGACTCGATGCCCTGATGAATATTTCAGCTTTGTACTCATTTGAAACAGACCAGGACGCCCTCGACGAGCGGATTCGCGGTCTTTTGTAAAGGGGATGAATTTGATGGAAGGATTTCGTGATCTTCGCCAGTCCCTGGGTTCCATCGAGACCGAGCCGATTCGAATGGATGAAATCGAGTGTGACGGATTAAAGGAGTACCTCAGGTTTTACAGCCTCTGGCCCGCGGACGATGTGTTCTACCGCGGCGGTGTTTTCGAGTCGAATGGATTTACTCTTTCCGGCCACATTTTTTCGCCCTCAAAAGAAACCCGCCGGATCGTGATCCTCCACCACGGCTACCTTCATCATGTTGCCCAGTTTCGCAACCTGCTTGCGGTTCTTCTCGATGCCGGGTTTGCGGTTGCGATGTATGATATGCCCGGCCACGGTCTCTCGTCCGCTGTGCTGGGAGACATTGAAGATTTCGATATGTATTCCAATGTCCTGTCCGATTTTATCGCCTTGGCCAAAGGCGATGTATACGACAGGGTGAACCTTACCGGGATTAGCCTCGGCGGGGCGGTAACCTTTGACTATCTCCGCCGCTTCGGCAGTGAAGGTATTGAGAAGGTCATCTTGGCCGCTCCCCTGGTTCGCTGCCGCGACTGGACCTGGACCAAGATCGGGATGGGCCTGGCCGGCCTGTTCGTCAAATACGTGCCCCGGCTGAAAAATACCGAGTCTTCAGATGAGGAATTTATCGACTTTAATAATAACAAAGACGGCCTGGCGATCAAGCGGGTGCCCCTGAACTGGGTCAAATCGATGCACCGCTGGGAAAAGAAAATGTAACCGTTCACAGGTATTTTGATAGTATTGAGCGACGCACTCAAAGCCAAAA
>CAYVUI010000145.1:0-8928 GCA_964454745.1 uncultured Pirellulales bacterium
ATTTTGGCTTTGAGTGCGTCGCTCAATACTATCAAAATACCTGTGAACGGTTACGTAAATATTTACCCAATAGATCCTGAGGCCGCAAGAATGGAAAAACCACAGGTACTCAAAAACAATGAGATCAAAACCGTTCTCAACGGAGCCGCCGCGCAAAATACCCCTGCACAAATGAGCTATCTCTCACGAGGCAGGTGGCACATGGCCCACGTCCAACTCCTCGCGGTCAGCCCCAAAACCATACAAATCGAGCTCGATCAGGCCAGAAACAACTCCATCGTCCGTCTCCAGCCGGAACAGCCCGTCGGAATCAGCTTCAAGGCCGAATCCAACAAGTACATCTTCGAGTCCGTCATCAAGGGCTTCGACGCCGCGGGCGCAGGCCAGAACGCCGGAAAAATCCTCCTCTCCATGCCCTCCCGAATGGACCAGATGCCCCGCAGAACCTTCTCTCGCGCTGCCGTACCCGACGCCCTCAACGTACGCGTCATCTTCTGGCACCGCGGCTACATCAACGATACCGAACAGAAAACCTCCGAAAAATGCTGGGAAGGCAAACTCGTCGATCTCTCCGCCGGAGGACTCCAGGTCGGCCTCGACCCCAAGCTCGCACAAGAGTTTAGCGACGGCCAGCTCCTCGGCATGCAGTTTACCCCCATGGCCTACGAAAAACCCATCTGCGTCGAAGGACAGGTCAAGCACATCGCTGAAGTCCCCGGCAAGAACCTCGTATACCTCGGCGTTGAATTCGTCGGGCTCGAGGCCTCCTACGACGGCCGCGACAAACTCCAGCGAATCGTACAGACCGTAGACGCATACCACGAAGACGGTGAATCCCCACTCCAGGAACCCCTCTTCGGCGTCTCCGAAATCTCTTCCTGAATGAGGGACAGTTACCTGATTAGCCGTAGGATACCGAATCCCACAGGGTGTGCATTTCCCTGGTAGGGTAGGCTCGGTCTGCGCGGAGAAAATAAACATGGCCGCAGGCCATTCCACCGAGTGGGGTGCCAGCCCAACTCGCCTCGGTTCGCAGAACCGATAAATCCCCATTCAAAGCCGAAAATTCTTGCATTCCCTCCCTAAATCGCTACCATAATCCCCGACAATACAAACAAGAAACAAAGGAGCCACAAATGCACAAACCCGCAGAAACCCGTTACGACACAATGCTTTACAAACGCTCCGGCCGCTCCGGCGTCCTCCTGCCCGCCATCTCACTGGGCCTCTGGCACAACTTCGGACACGAAGATGACCTCAAAAACGCCCGCAAAATGATACTCGGCTCCTTCGACCTCGGGATTACCCATTTTGACCTCGGCAACAACTACGGCCCGCCACCCGGCGCCGCCGAGACCAACTTCGGCAAAATCCTGCACGACGACCTCAAAAACCACCGCGACGAACTGATCATCTCCACCAAGGCCGGCTACCGAATGTGGCCCGGACCCTATGGCGAATGGGGCTCCAAAAAATACCTCATGGCCAGCCTCGACCAATCACTCAAGAGAATGAAGCTCGATTACGTCGACATCTTCTACTCCCACCGCTTCGACCCAGACACCCCGCTCGAAGAAACCGTCATCGCACTCGCCCAGGCCGTCCGGCAGGGCAAAGCCCTCTACGTCGCCATCTCCTCCTACGACGCCGCCCAAAGCCTCCGCGCCTCCGAAATGCTCAAAAAACTCGGCACCCCCTGCCTCATCCACCAGCCCAACTACTCCATGCTCAACCGCTGGATCGAAGACGCCCTGCTCGACGTGCTCGGCGAAGAAGGCATCGGCTGCATCGCCTTTTGCCCCCTCGCACAGGGCATGCTCACCACCAAGTACCTAAATGGCATCCCCGCCGACTCCCGCGCCGCCAAAGAAGGCACCGGCCTGCTCCGCGACCACGTAACCCCCAAGCGCGTCGAAATCGCCCGCCGGCTAAACGAAATGGCCAGTGGCCGCGGCCAGACCCTCGCGCAAATGTCCCTGGCATGGGTACTTAGAGACCCCCGCATGACCTCCGCCCTCATCGGTGCCTCCTCGCTCGAACAGATCGAGGAAAACGTAAACGCCCTCAAAAACCTCGAGTTCACACCTAACGAACTCATGAAGATCAACGAGATCCTCGCCATCGAGAACGAAAAATAGACAAGGAACAAAAATGCTCGCCCCGCGCTACCCCAAAATCCTCGAATTCGTCACCGCCGCCCACAAGGCCGCCCGCCACAACCTCCTCCAGTGCTCCAGCGGAAACCTCTCCCTCCGCCTTGACGAAAACACCGCCCTGCTCTCCGCCTCCCGTTCCTGGCTGGGCGAACTAAAGCCCGAACAGGTCGTCGTCTGCGATATCAACACTGAAAAACCCCTTAACGGCCTTACCCCCACCGTCGAAACCGCCTTCCACCTTGGCATCCTAAAGGCCCGCACCGAGGTCAACGCCGTCCTGCACTTCCAGTCGCCCTGCGCTACCGCCATCGCCTGCGACAGCAACATGCGCGATTATAACTTCAACGTCCTGCCCGAAATCCCCTTCTATATAAAGGACATCGCCTTCGTGGACTACCTGCCCCCCGGCTCGCCCGAACTGGCCCGGGACGTAGTGGATGCCATGAAAACCGCCAACCTCGCCATCATGAAAAACCACGGCCAGGTCACCGCCGCCGACACCCTCGACCACGCCATCCAAAACGCCGTCTTCTTCGAACTCGCCTGCCGGACGCTGCTGACCGCTCCAAACCCCGACCCCATCCCCACGGACCAGATCCAACATTTAAAAACCACATAATTTAAATTGCAGGATGAGTTGCACCTGCCATGAACGATATTTAAAAAACCATATTTACGGAATTTTATGGAATACCGTGCATGTATGGATTTATCTTGATAGTTCAAGATGAATTTTGTAAAATGATTAGCATACAAAGGATTGATTAATGGTTCGTAACTGTTTAAATGGGAAGTCTCAGCTACTTGACTGTATGGGACGGGGACAATTATGAAACGTATCGATCGACGTGATTTTCTAAAAACCACTACCTGCGGTGCAGCCGCCATGTCCGGATTGCTGCGAACAGATTGCCTGGCGATGGGAGCCGCCGTGAGCACAAAAAAAGATAACGCCAAACAACAGCGACCCTGGTCCCTTGTAATCCTGCCGGACACACAGGTCTATGCCAGAAAATATCCGGGCCTGTTTCATCTGCAGACACAGTGGGTGCTTGAAAATAAAGACACGTACAACATCGTCTATGTGATCCAAAACGGCGATGTCACCGATAACAATGTCGAAATCCAATGGCACCGCGCCAGCGAGGCCTTCGCCCGGCTCGATGGAAAAGTGCCCTATGCCCTGGCGCTGGGAAACCACGATTTCGGTCCCGGCGGCACCTGCAAGGACCGTCTTACACAGGCCAACACCTACTTCCCCGTCTCCCGCTTCGAGACGTGGGCCACTTTTGGCGGGACGAGGGAACCGGGCAAAATCAACAACACTTTCCATACGTTTACGGCCGCCGGGCAGCATTACCTGATTCTGTGCCTGGAGTTCGGGCCTCGAAACGAAGTGCTGGACTGGGCCAATCGGATCGTTAAAGATCACCCTCAACATAAAACGATTGTCGTGACGCATGCGTACCTGTATTCCGATTCGACCCGCTACGACTGGCAAACCAAAGGCAGTGACCAAAAGTGGAACCCGCATCATTATCCCATCGGCAAATCCGGCGACACCACCATCAACGACGGGCAGGAAATGTGGGACAAGCTGGTCAAAAAACACGCAAACATTTTCATGACAATCAACGGCCATGTGCTAAACGACGGACTTGGATACCTTGCCGGCCAGGGCGAGCACGGCAATACCGTGCATCAAATGCTGGTGAACTACCAAATGCTTCCTGTCGGCGGTGAGGCATGGCTGCGTATCCTGCAGTTTCAGCCGGACGGCAAGACCATCACGGTCAAGGACTACAGTCCGCTGTATGAAACATTCAACACGAATCCCGACAACCAGTTTACGATAACGCTTCAAGCAGACTAGAACTGGTTTCGTAAGTGCTTTGTAGGTGTTAATAAGATATTTTTCTAACTGACAAGAAGGTCGAAGCAGGCATAGTTCCCCTACGTCGATACAGACAGTTCTAAACATCGGCCCAGAAAGAGCGTATGGAACACAGGGTTACGCATTTCGCCTTAGGGTAAAATATTTTCATCATAAAGGACGTGAAGATTCTCATACAAAACTTTTCAATTTCTTTTCGTGCCTTTCGCGGTTACATAAAAAATTAGCTCAACTGCCCGACAACATTTTCCCCATTACAAATAACAATGCAATGTAAAAAATCGCCACCAATAAGTAAAGACCCAGCTTACGAAGTATATATTTCCCATCGAATGGTTTTGCCGCTTTTTCTGCATGTAAACCCCTGAGTATCCCGTCGAATCTTCTAATCAATTGATATGAAATAATTATATTTAAAATGATTATCAATTCAAATACAAATAAAAATCCAAGCAGCATTCCTCCCTCTTGCTCCTGGTACATAATGCCGAACACGAACAAAGGAAATAACAAAAAGAAATACCACAATAAAAGCGGCGGCATCAGCCTGATATCAACACGGCAGCAATCCTCCTGCTGCTCTTTTACAAATCCCTCAATAACAGGCCCCCTGCTCCAAAATCCCCTCGTTATTTTAAAACGCTTCGAATGAATACTTTTAAATCGATACCTCCCCGTAAGAGGAAACCATAAAAATGAATGAAAACGGTTATTGACACGTTCCCGCATTTCATGCATACATTCCTCCCGCGATAACGGGATCATCACATGTCTTGTCAGGTTAAAATTCATAGCGGTTAGACCTCAAACAATATCTTTAAAGCTTCCACAAAAGAATTCCCTCGAAATGTTGCTTCGTGAGTTTCATAATCATAGTAGTAAATCTTACCATCTTCACTGCCTTCAGGTATAACCAGGCACCCCCCTGGATATTCCGCAAGCAGCAGATAATTGTCATTTTCTGCAACCACCTGGCGAATCGTTTTCAGACCATATATAATTCCATCATCAATCTCAAGCCCATCACAACAAGTAAGCAGTTTAAGATAGTCTTTTGGGAAGATACTCTCATACTTATTGAGATAATGCTTTTTGTTTTCTTCAGACAGAGGAGGTTGAATACGGGCGTAATTGTATTCCCCCAACATCGCCTTAATAGCATCTTCATTGACTCGCAAAGTTGAGTCCTTTTCGGAAAGTTGTAAACAATCATAATCGTTCTTGATATTTTTAATATTTATATCATCACATTTAATAAAATGTTTTGGAGACTTATTAAAAGTAAGCGTAAAGAAAAAGCCTTCCACCAACCATGCCTGAACCCTAAAAGATACTTTTGAATTATTTTCTATGAAATCAATTGTGCAAATTGCGTTTTCCGAATCTTTCTGCGGTAATAAAAGGGCAGAGTCATAATACGGCTTGCCTTCTTTCAGGGGGTAAAGGTTAATTTCTTTATAACCTGAATGCCTTTGAATCTTGGCAACGCTGTCAATATGCTGTCTTAATTTATCTTGATAAATCTCAGGAGCATTATAAATCACTTTTTCTATTAGAATACTTTCCAAAGGGTAAAACTTGGTTTTGTACTTAAAGAAATTAAACATTAAAATCCTATCATTATTGAGCTAATACTGTACTTCCAACCCAAAAGTATTCGTGTCTTTCGCGGTTAAAAAAAGCTGAGAGAGCGAAGCGAACGAAGTAAAATCAGCGAGAATCAGTGTAATCAGCGTTTCTTATAAAATATCTTCTCTATTATTATTCCTTCTTCATGCCCTTCAATATCTTCATGGTAATAACCCTCGCCATAAAAAGCATGAACTAATGGTAGTCTACCACACAAAACTTTCTATTTTTTTTGCGGTTTATAAAAAATAAAGCAGCCCGGCCGCAGGCCGGATTCCATGCTCCACTTTCCACTATCTCCCCTCCATTTTCTAATTGCCGAACACATTCCACACCGGCACACCCAGAAATCCGCCGAGCCTTTCCGCGTCCTCCACCAGCTTTTGCAAATTGCCATGATCCGCCACATTCTCCCGGCTGCCGTCATGAAACACCAGGTTCAGCTCGTAGCTGTAATAGCTGCTCTTATTCCCCGTGCACCACTCCCGCACGATCTGCAGCGCATGAATCTCCTCGAGCTTTTTCATATTCTCCGCGGCCTGCGGCCCCAGGACCGTCCCGGGCCCCTTCCTGCCCTTCCAGAAATACCCGCTCACCTTATCGAACACCACCGGCCGGGTAAAACGGATAAACATAAAAACGCCCAAACCCGCAAAAATGCCCCCAATCCCGATCGGAATGACCGCCTCCCAGCGAAAGCCGCCCTCGGGTTCCTTCAGCATCCCGGCAATAAACATGGCAGGCACAAAAATACCCATGGCCGTAAACGCCAGGGCAAAAAGCTTCGCCCCCGTGCTCGCCTTAAACTCCATCCGTTCCAGCGACACCTGCACGAGCCTGCACGTGCGAAAATTCGTCCCTCCGCGTTTGATCGGGCTCCAATTTGTCTGCACCGCCACCGGATCATCAAAGCTCTCCGGCGATACGCGCCAGTCATCCCCCCCGCCCGTAATCTTACGCAAAAATTTATGTAACATAAATACTCCCATTTACATCCGGATTAATCCCCAGCACAAAACGGTAACCTGTAAATTCTTCATCTGCAATAAAAAAATCAAATCGCCCGTGTTTCGATTGTCGCTGCAAACTAACAAACGGGCTCAAGATTCCAAAAACTCTGCAACACAACCAAACCTCGTGCGTCAGAGCGAAAGGCTCTGGTTCCTCTGACAGGCCTGCATCACATCTACAAACGCGTCGCGTAAATCATATTCTTTGGGAACGATGATACACATAATCCCTGCGAAGATCATCAAAATTTGTTGAGAATTCACCTTCGGCCTCCCGAAAATCGGAACCAAATCCATCACTTTTAACTTTTTACAGAGCAAATAATACCGAATTTTCTATTCTCAATCACCCGGATGTTTTTTTGAAGAAGACAAGGACAGAGACAACAAATCATGAATATAATTAGTAATCATTTCGTTTGTTTCTCTACGTCCAATAAGATAGTAATACTCAATCGCATTCCGCGCATCATACCTTCGCCCTTCTTTTAAAAACTCAATAATCCTTTTTTTGATAACAGCATCATATGTATAATTATTAACATCAATATTTTTTATAAAATTATATGTTATTCTTTCGGTTTCACCTTTTTTAATGCCATACTTATTAAAACTTTCATATAGTAAAGAAATATTTGGAACAACACCAGACACATTGATTCTAATTGTTTTGTCATCGATTGTGAACACAGGAAAGTCAATATATGATGCTTCTATAAACTTTCTGGTTTTTGCAAGACCGACAAGCTTTTGCTGCACAGACAATAATTTTTCAAGTTGTAAAATACTTTTACACACTGATATATCTAAATATATATTTTCTTTTTTTTTTGATTATCCTTCCTACACGAATAATATCTGTTATATGAATATCATTAATTGCCTTTACTTCTGATAGATCTATAGATAGTATCTGGCAGTAGTCGCTCTGCATACTCCTAAATCTGTTAGGTGAAAATTTTATATATATAATATTATTTGAATAACCAATAAGCCAGTCGCTTCGAATGGCTCTTAAATAAAATTTATAAGCACTCATAAATATGAAAGTGAAACAAAAAAAACTCATAATTGTCGCGCCGACTTTCAAGGCATGTGGCTTAATTGTAAACAAAATATAAATGGAAATTATTTGTAGAACCAATGCAAGGCAGAAAGTGAATACAATAGGCCATAATGCTCTTTTGTAAACTAAGGAGAGTTCCTTAAAAGTGATCTCACTGTTAGTGTAAAAGTTCACATGGACACCAATAATTTGTTCTTTAAAATGTTTTTAAAATATACTATTTGGCTTAATACCATTCTTCTACCCAAGAATGACCCACTTCACCAAATATTGATCCTTCATTTTTCCCTGTTGCTCCACCAATACCCAAACTTACGGAATATAGATAGATATTGTCATCGCTCCAACCTTTTGAAACACTTACTGCTCCAGTAACACCAAAACTTGGTCCGGGTCCAGGCAATCCTGGCTCCGTAGCTGTCGCACCGACTTGCCAATACCACCCCTTGAAGTCAGATAGCTTATTAGCATTTGGTGAAAAGCCATAAGTCACCATAGTAGAAGCACCTGCTTTAGTAGATATCCCTGCTGAAAGCCAATACATACTTCCAAAAAAAGCCTCTCCTTCTTCATTTACTCCAACTACTGTTGCGAGTCCTGCACTACCTTGAATATGCCCAGATACTTCATTAACTAACTGACCAATTAAAGCCTGCCTAAATAATGAACCAGCATTTAATCCCAATGATTTTGTTACACTTTTTATTGTGTCAATACCAACATTTAAACTGTTACTGACATAACCACCAACCACAAACGCCCACCTTCCATCTGGGTCTACAAGATTCACCGGATCATTCATACAGTAGAGGTATTTATGCAGTGTGAGGGGTTCTTTGAATTTCCCTCGGACGGGGTCTCGGCCGGTGAATCGCATCATTTTGGGTTCGTACATGCGTGCGCGGAGGTAATACTGCTCGATCTCGCTGTCGTACCACTGGCCGGTGAAGAGCATTCGGTTATCGAGATTCTCATAGGCTTCCAGCGGCGTGCCGTAGGCGTCATAGGTATAGGCGTTCTGGATCGAGCCGTCGTCGTCGAGCATCAGCCGGTCGGAGCTATATTTATTTCAAAGAGCAAATCTGTTTTAAGTAATGTCGAATTTTCTATTCTCAACTACCCGGATGTATTTTTGAGGTGGACATCAATGTTTTATGCTCAGATGAGTTTATG
>CAYVUI010000146.1:0-8915 GCA_964454745.1 uncultured Pirellulales bacterium
CATCGAGGAGTTGCGTCCGCGGCTGCCCAAAGGGATTTCGATTGCGAAGTGGTTTGACCGTTCGGAGCTGCTCAATTCCCGTATCGAGCTTTTGCTGCGCAACGCGGCGTTCGGTTTAATCTTCGTGTTTACGGTTCTGTCTTTGTTTTTGGATTTGCGGCTGGCGTTCTGGACGACGATGGGGATTCCGATTTCGTTTATGGGCGCGTTCTGGCTGATGCCTTATACGGATGTGACGATTAATATGCTGTCGCTGTTCGCGTTTATTTTGGCGCTGGGTATCGTGGTCGATGACGCGATTGTTGTGGGCGAGAATATTTTCTCGTATCGCGAGAAGGGGATGAGCGGGATCGACGCGGCGGTGCGGGGCGTTCGGGAAATGGCCGGGCCGGTGGTGATGGCGGTGCTGACGACAGTGTTCGCGTTCATGCCGCTGGTTTTTGTTTACGGAGTGATGGGCAAGTTTATCCGGGTGATCCCGATTATCGTGATTGCGATTCTGATCTTTTCGCTGGTCGAGTCGCTGTTGATTCTTCCGAGCCATTTGTCCGGCGGCAGGCTGGCGATGCGGCGTGAGAAACCGGGGCTTTTGACCCGTTTCCAGGGCTGGTTCCGCAGGCGGATCGAGACATTTGTGAATGGTCCGTTTATCGCAGGGGTTCGGCGGGCGGTTTCGTGGCGGTATTTGACGTTTGCGACGGGGATATTTGTTCTGCTGGGCGTGATCGGTTACGTGGGCGGCGGGTATATCAAGTATACACTGTTCCCGAAGGTGGATGCGGATAATGTGTGGGTCTCGGTGACGATGCCGCAGGGTACGCGGGTTGAACAGACGCGCAAGGTGGTTCGCTACCTGGAGGAAAAGGCCGAGGAGGTTCGGGCCGAGCTTGACCGGCAGCGGCGGGCGGAGGACCCCAATGCGCCGTCGATTTTCAAGCATATCGCGGCGAATATCGGTGAGCAGCCGTTCACGCGCGACCGCGGTGCGGGACCGCCGAATGAGACGGGCTCGGGTGCGCACGTGGCGGAGGTGAATATCGAGCTTTTGCGCGGGGAAGAGCGGGGGAGTTTGTATTCGTCAGGCCGAATCGCGCAGATGTGGCGCGAGGCGGCGGGTGAGATTCCGGGGGTCAGCTCGATGACGATTACGTCGTCGCTGTTCTCGGCGGGCGAGGCGATTAACGTGGAGATGAGTCACTGGAATTTTGACCGGCTTTTGGAAGCGGCGGAGGTGCTCAAGGATAAGCTTCGCGAATTTGACGGGGTGACGGATATCGATGACAGCTTTGAGCCGGGGAAGGTGGAGATCAAGCTTGCCCTGACCGAGCAGGGCCGAACGCTGGGTTTGACGCTGGCGGACCTTGCCAGGCAGGTGCGGCAGGGTTTTTACGGGGATGAGGTCCAGCGTGTGCAGCGCGGGCGTGATGACATCCGCGTGATGGTGCGGTACCCGCAGGAGCAGCGGCGGAGCGTGGCGGATTTGGAGAATATGCGTGTGCGTCTGCCGGACGGGCGGGAGATTCCGTTTTTGATGGCGGCCCGCGCGGAGGTTGGACGTGGGTATTCGGTAATTGACCGTGCCGAGCGGCGGCGTGTGGTAAACGTGACGGCGGATGTGAACCAGGATGTAGCCAATGCCGGGGAGATTAACGCGGAGCTGAAGGCGACAACGCTGCCGGCGCTGAAGAAGCAGTTTCCGGGTTTGATCTGGGGCTTTGAGGGCGAGCAGAAGGAGAATGCGGAGATTAAGAAGAGCCTGGGTTCGAGTTTCGGGATTGCACTGTTCGCGATTTACGCGCTTCTGGCGGTGCAGTTTCGCAGTTATCTGCAGCCGGCGATTATTATGTCGGCGATTCCGTTCGGGCTGGTGGGGGCGCTGGTCGGGCATAAAATTATGGGCTTGTATCTGACGGTTACGGAGTATTTTATTTCCGGTGTGTGGCAGACGGTTCCGTTTGATTTGTCGCTGATGTCGGTGTTCGGCATCGTGGCATTGACGGGTGTGGTGGTTAATGATTCGCTGATTATGGTGGACTTGATTAACCGCGAGCGTGCGGCGGGTGTGCCGGTGCTCCAGGCGGTGCATGATTCGGCGACGCGGCGGTTTCGGCCGATTATTCTGACGACGCTGACGACGTTTTTCGGGCTGGTGCCGATGATGCTCGAGCGGAGTTTGCAGGCGCGGTTTTTGATCCCGATGGCGGTGAGCCTGGCGTTTGGTGTGATGTTCGCGACGCTGATTACGCTGGTGCTGGTGCCGTCGCTGTATATGATTTTGGAGGATATCAAGAAGCTGCTGGGCATTTATACGGAGCGGGGTACGATGGCGGCGGTGGTGGAAGTTCGCGAGGAGAATGGGTAGGAAACGCAATTATAAGGAACGCAGATTTATTTCTCCATCCGCGACTCGCTGGCGCTCGCTTGGATGGAGGCCTCAGTTGTCTCGTTCGACAGGCTCACTCGACAAGTGGCTGCTGCCTTCGGCAGCGACGGATTTTTATTTTGATTGACGCTGATTATTCCGCCTTCGGCGAAAGGGATTTGGATTTTTAATTAGCCACAGATTACACAGATTTTCACAGATTTCTAATAAGGAGGGAAAGTATGAGGATATGGGGCCAAAACGTAATTAGATGGACGGATTGGCTTGTGATTTATGTAATTTTGAGTTCTCTTATTTTCCTATACGTTTTCCCCTTTATCTTTATTGGTATTCGAGGGAATTATGACGATCCTATGACAATCAATCCGACTGTTTTAGATATTTGGGATCACGATAGTTTTAGTAAAATCAGGGATTATCCTGCATTGACTCAATTCTCCATACAATTTGCGAGGTTGCATCAATTAAGACTGGCATGTGTGTTATTGCAGATATGTTTTGTGATATATTTGATAATAAAGAAATATACACCCGAATTATTATGCAGGATCTGCATTGGTATTTTATGGTTTAATTTTGTATTATTTATAATACTTTTGTTGGGTTTATTTCTATTATTTTAACATACTAAATGATTGAAAGCGGATGGCTCCTTAGACTTAGCCCAAGGCTAAAGAGGGTGCAGGGTATAAAATACGTGTTTTTTTGCGTACATCAAGCGCGGTTCTGAGAGGAACATGACTGGAAGCTTCTTCAAGTGATGCGCGCATAGTGCACATGTACAAGAAGAAACTTGCCTTGATCGCGAATTGTCCAGCTTACCGAAAAGATGAGTGGGAAAAATCAGGGATTATTTACCTGAGGTACAATGCTTTTCCATCGTCTTTGAGTTGGGTCTTTCGCATTCAAAAAAACGAGCCCGGGCGAACCGGGCTCGAGGTAGTGCCGATTTTAGAAAGTTATGCAGGTTTTACCTTTGTTGCTTCCATTCCCTTGCGGCCTGACGATTTTTTATTTGCCTGGTGAGGCTGCGCCTCGGGCGATTGAATCCGTGGGATTCAATCGGTGGAAACGGTCTTTGACCGATGCTGTCCCCCAGGTTTGACCTGCGGTCTGAACCTGGGGCTGTTTTATACAATCCCTTCGGGATTGATGTGGAAACGTCCTGCGGACGATGTTTTCTTAATCCGCGTGGGCAGAGCCCACAGGGCCCTGCGGGCCAGAGGGGAGATAGTAGAGAGTTGAGAGTAGAACATGGAATCGGTCTTTGACCGAAGCTTTTTTTATCAGCATGGGTAAAATGAACAGAATATTTTACCCATCCTACGATCTGCACCACGTGGGGTACAGGGTTAAAATTATCAGCGTGGGCGTCCTTCGACATTGCTCAGGACAGGGAGCCCACCCTTGGACTCATTCACTTTTATTACTAATGGTTAAGGTCTTGCCAACTAAGGTCGGCAGGCTTTCAAATAATTGAGGCTCTTTGACCCCTGTAGCTTTTATAACGACTGCTTCATTCTTTTTATTAAAATCTGTTTCAAGATCATATATATCTTTGGGGTTCTCAAAACATTTTGAGATTTTTATTTTGCCACTTTTTGTTTTTGTCGACTGTGGCGGAGGAGAGTAGCTCAATATTTCCTCCTCTATGCTAAGAAAATACCCCTCTTCTTCATGTTCATTTGGGATAATCAAGAAATAATAGTCGGGATTTAGTTTGTATAGAGGATACACCTGACCATCGATTGTAAGACAGAAATTGGCTTCTAACAGTATTCTCTTTGTAATAACATATCTGTCTACGATTTCTGAAACGACATACGTTACAAAAACACTTGCAAATATAACAACCGCAAGATTGAATACTCGAGCAATCTTCCTCATAGATCAAGCCTTAAAAGCGTGTATGTACCTGAAGTATTCCTTTCCTTAGCTGTCATCTCTATTATAACCTTTGAGGTGCGTGAAGAAAAGAAATTTATGATCAGCATGGGCGGGGCCCGGTGGGCCAGAGAGTGGATAGTAGAGAGTTGAGAGTAGATTGTGGAACCCGGCCTTCGGCCGGGGCGTTTTTTATTTTTTATAAATCGCGAAATGCGCGAAAAGGAACCGCATGGGTAAAATGGACGGAGTATTTCGCACATCCTGCCGAAAATAGGCGGCAGTCGCTGTTTTTTTACGGGGATTGTGTGTTTCCCGGAGCAGACGAGTTGCCGTATAATCCTTTTTGTCCTGCAATCCTTGCAGCTGGAGGTAAAATTTGGGATGACTTCTACTTTTGCTCGGCATGCGTGCGCAGTGACCCCACGCACAAGTAACTACTTGCCTTGATCGCGAATTGTCCAGCTTACCGAAAAGATGAGTGGGAAAAATCAGGGATTATTTACCTGAGGTACAATGCTTTTCCATCGTCTTTGAGTTGGGTCTTTCGCATTCAAAAAAACGAGCCCGGGCGAACCGGGCTCGAGGTAGTGCCGATTTTAGAAAGTTACGCAGGTTTTACCTTTGTTGCTTCCATTCCCTTGCGGCCCTGGGCGGGTACATACTCCACCTTTTGACCGTCCTGCAGGGTACGGAAACCCTGGGAATCAATGTTTGAATGATGAATAAACAGATCGTCACCGCCGGCATCAGGAGTGATGAAACCAAACCCCTTTTGCTCATTAAACCACTTAACAACACCAGTATCCAATGTTAATTCTCCCTGGCAGCATAGAATCAGCCTGCCTTGACGCTTTCCTGCCAACTACAATTTCTGGTGTATTTTCTGGGCAGGAGCAAAAAATACTCCTTCACATTACCTGAATTAGAGCACTATACCCGTTTTTTGTCAAGATAAAATTTCTCCGGATTTGTAAATATTTACATTCTATTATGGATGCGGAATTAGGAGAATTGGTAGTAAAAATGCTGAAAACATGGCTATTTTAGGCAAAATGGGTGAATTATAGGATGTTTTGAAATCGATTCGTGAGGGTTGCAATGGCGGGATTCTTCGATTAAAGTGTATGATTGAGCAAATTGTTTGAATACTATGCATAATAATGGGTGTTTTTCATGTTTGATAATCTGACGGAAAAATTTACGGGTGTCTTTAAGTCGCTTTCGGGCCGGGGGCGGATTACGGAGTCGAACGTTCGCGACGCGATGCGGGATGTGCGGACGGCTCTGCTGGAAGCGGATGTGAATTACCAGGTGGCCAAGGACTTCTGCAAGCGTTGTATCGACGCGGCGATGGGCTCGGAGGTATTGAATTCGCTGCGGCCGGGGCAGGTGATGGTCAAGATCGTCAACGACGAACTGACGAGCCTGATGGGGCCGGTGGATACGCAGATTTATTATGTGTCGCCGGGGCCGACGATTATTATGCTGGCGGGCCTGCAGGGCAGTGGTAAGACGACGACGGCGGGCAAGCTGGCCAAGTACCTGATGAGCAAGGGCAAGACGCCGATGATGGTGGCCGACGACCTGCAGCGGCCGGCGGCGATCGAGCAGTTGATTACGCTCGGTGAGCAGCTCGGGGTTGCGGTGTATTCCGAGAAGAGCAAGGACGCGGTGAAGGTCGCCAAGAACGGGATCAAGCAGGCGAAAAAGAGCGGCGCGGACGTGGTGATCGTGGATACGGCCGGCCGGCTGCACGTGGACGAGGAGATGATGGGGGAGATCAGCAACGTGGCCAGGGCTGTGACGCCGCATCAGATCTTTTTGGTATGTGACGCGATGACCGGCCAGGACGCGGTGAACTCGGCCAAGGAGTTCAATGAGCGGCTGGAGCTGGACGGGGTGATTTTGACCAAGCTTGACGGTGACGCGAGGGGCGGAGCGGCGCTAAGTGTAAAAGCGGTGACCGGCAAGCCGATTAAGTTTATCGGTATGGGTGAGAAGCTCGATAAGCTCGAGGAGTTTCATCCGGACCGGATGGCGTCGCGGATATTGGGGATGGGCGACGTGGTGACGCTGGTGGAGAAGGCCCAGGAGCAGTTCGACGAGAAGGAATCGCAGAAGCTGGCGCAGAAGATGCAGAAGGGGACGTTTGGGTTTGATGATTTTCTAAAGCAGATGCAGAGCCTGCGGAAGATGGGGGGACTCAAGGACATGCTCAAGCTGATCCCGGGGCTGGGCTCGCAGCTTAAGGACCTGGACGTGGATGACGCGGAGATCAGCCGGATGGAGGGGATTGTGCACTCGATGACGGTGCAGGAGCGTCGGGAGCCGGATGTGATTGACGGCTCGCGGCGGCGGCGGATCGCGCGGGGCAGCGGCCGGGATGTGCAGGAAGTGGCGTCGCTGATTAAGACGTTCAAACGCAGCCGGGATATGATGAAGGCGATGAGCAGCGGAGGGGGCGGCCTTGGCGGCGGCATGCGCGATATGATGAGCGGCAAGATGGATATGATGAAGGCGATGAGCGGCGGGGGGCGGAAGGTTAAGCAGCGGTCGAAACGCAAGAAGGTGATCCGGCGAAAGGGCAAGGTACGGAAAAGGTAGAGGGGACATTGACGGTCGAGCAGTATCTTGCGTATGTGGGGGTGCATGCGGGGAATTTGTACGGGCAGCAGTTTCGTCGGCAGTTTCGTGATACGCGGGGGACGAGCGAGCTGGGGGCGCTGGTGTGTCCGAGCGGAGAGGAGTTTGAGCAGCTAAAGCGGGCCGTGGCGATTATGACCAGGGCGGAGAAGGAAAATGCGCATCAGCTTAGCGACGAGCAGGTGCACAGTATCGCCGCGGATGCGAAGGCCGAGCCGGGGCTGGTGGCGATCTTTTTGAATGGGTACGCCTTGGCGCGGAAGAAGCCGGGGAAGTAAGGGCTGGCAATTTGTATTTCATTGTTAGGAGGGTAGATGATCAGGTACATCGATTCAACGGAAGCCATTCATGCCTCGATGCTGGAAGGATTTTTTGAGGGCTGGATTTCCGCTCCGTCGTCGGAGATGCATTTGGAGATTTTACGCGGCAGCTATGCGGTCGTTCTGGCGATGGATGAAGATGCCGGGAAGATTGTCGGTTTTATTACCGCGATTTCAGATGGTGTGCATTCAGCGCATATTCCACTACTTGAGGTCCTGCCGGAATATCGCTATCGCGGTATTGGCAGTGAGTTGGTCAAACGAATGCTTGAGAAGCTCAAGGATCTGTATGGCATCAGCCTGATGTGCGATGAAGAGCTGCAGGTGTTTTATGGCCGCTTTGGGATGTCTCCTGGGGTAGGTATGAATATCAGGAACTATTAAGGAAAATGAAACTATGTATTACAGGTTAGTTTCGGTTTTTTGCGGTGTTTTTCTTTTGGCGTTGGGGGGGTGTGTCGAGCAGGAGATGGCGGCAGCGCCGGAGGGGGCTCAATCGCTTCCGGCGGGGGGGTATAACTGTTTGTTTATGGGGCACAGCTTTTTTTCGCCGATTGCGCGGAATCTGCCGATGCATGCCGAGAACGCCGGTATCGTCTCTCACAGGCAGGTAGTTGTGGCACATGGCGGGCAGGGAGGATCGCCGGGGAATTTGTGGAACAGTCCGCAGGAGGATGTGGCCCGGGCGAAGGAGTGGATTGCGACGGGCGAGGTGGATTTGATCGGTTTGACGTTTTATCCTTTTGTCGCCAGCGAGGTGGAGGATTACCGGCGGTGGGTGGATTTGGCGCTTTCGCATAACCCGGATACGATTTTTGTGATCCAGGCCCCGTGGGCGATTAAGGGCAAGAATGGTTTTGAGCAGTACCGGTTTGCGGCCGACCAGATGCAGGCGATGGTCCATGAGCGGATCGCAAAACTGCGGGAGTTGTACCCGGACAGCCGGTTTTTGTGTCTTCCGCAGGGAAGGTGGATGGTGGAGTTGTGGCATTTGTACGAGGCGGGCGAGCTGGGGGAGATTACGAAATTTGTGGCCCCGCGGCATAACCAGAGCCAGGATTCACTTTTCAGTGATTCTTTTGGACATGGCGGCCGGCTTGCGATTCGGGAGGGGGCACTTTTGTGGCTGGCGGTGATTTATGATGTGGATTTGCGGGAATATGAGTACGATACGGGGATTGGGTATGATTTGAAGGGCCTGGTTCAGCGGATCGTGGATGAGGATCCGTATTGCAGGTGAAAAAAGGGTACCTGACCCCTTTAATTCACGGATTTTGATTCACCGCGAAAGGCGCGAAAGAACGCGAAAATAGAAGCGGAAACGGTCTTCGACCGAGGCTTTATTTGCCTGCGGGACTATGATGAAAGGGATATGAAAGGTGTAATATGAAATCTACTGTGTATATTGTAATATTTATTTTGTTGATAGCAAACCTGGAAGTATATTCACAAGCCAATGCTCAAAATTCAGCGATGGATTTTATTAATGAATTTGAATCACGTAATAGAGACATAATCTTTTATGGCAAAGTGATAGATGAAGCGCACGCTGCGCTTGAAAATGTTCAGATAAAAGTAACTGTGTTAAAATATGATATTACCGGTAGTTTGGGCCAGGTATCATCTGTTATACTGCTTCCGATTGAAAATGCCCGTTTTTAAAGCCGGAAGCTCAACGAGTC
>CAYVUI010000147.1:0-8774 GCA_964454745.1 uncultured Pirellulales bacterium
GGAGCAGTGTAATACCTTACTGTTGTGGTCATGATATCGGCAGAGAATATGCTAACTTCAGTCCGTCTGCGGGTGATTCTGTCAGGCCGGTATCGGTCGCCACTTATCCGGCGAATACTTTTGGGCTGTATGATATGCACGGTAATGTAAGTGAATGGTGCAGAGATAAAAAAGACGAACTTACCATGGTACTGAAAGGCGGCTCTTACCGCGATAATTCTGAAAGAATCAGTGCTTCTTATATCGACAGTGATTCACCCAGAGGCAAGGCAAAGTATTACGGGTTTAGGCTTGTGATTGAAATTCATGATTAACTGTTATCAAAAAGGAGTATCCAAATGCCAGGAAAACAAAAAGTCAGACGAAAGGTGAAAGAGAAAACTTTGCTGTGTTGTTTGATTATGACCGCCACGTTTCTTTATTTTTCAGCCGGCTGTGAAGAAAGTTACAAGGGTACCAGTCTTGAAAGACCCGCCCGAAAAGTAGCGATCTACGATATTGAAGGTCCCGGCGGTGATGACTTTACCGGTAAGCTCGGTGCAGAAATTAATGCCCTCGGTAAGGTTGTGGTCTACGGAAGTCAATATGGTGAACCGGTAGATTCGATCACTGCCGCCAAGATTGCACGTGACAATGGTGCGGAAGTCTTTATCCTCGGAAAGATTACCCAAAGCGGTATTGTCAATGAAGGGGATTACGTCATACGCGGATCTTTTAGTCTTCATGACGCTGCAAATGGAGATCAGATAGGGGGCATTCCGGATGCACATTACAAGGAAAACATCAATGTATTTCTCGGCATTAATCGGACCATGGCAGGACTCGGTGATGCTGTGATTGGCATTATAGATGATTCAAGTCCGAATCAGACAAAACAGCAGAAAGAGTTCGAGAACCAGGTAAAGGAAAAAGAGCCGGATATTCGTCAAAAACTGGCCAGAGAAGTTGCCATTGGATTATCCAAAGGTTTGGGGCGATAAAGGGCTATGTACGAAAAGTTGTCAACATTGGAATTAATCGATACCATTGTCCAATACAATGACACATGTGCCCTTGAGTATTTCCATGATCATCGAAAGATATTTCGAACCCCGACCGTAAAGGCAATGAGATTCATTGAATTTACGGATCATCTCAGGCAGTCCAATAGCAGTGGTTATGCTCTGGATGTGACAGAAGCAGCTTATGACCTTACGGTGAGCAAATTTTCCAACCTGCCGGATGAGAATATGAAAACAGTAGGTCCTGATTGCCGCTGTTATTTTAGAGCTTTTCTGGATTATGCCAGAAGCAAAATTGGCGAAATTCAAAATGATAAGAGCGTGAAGATGGAGCTGAAAACCGCCAAATTTCTGCAGAATTTTGTTTTACGTCACTTTCATCTTTCCTGCCTGGAATGTGCACGAAGAAAAGAAGGCCTTAGCCGCAGGTACATCTGGAATTTTGACAGCCGAAGAATTCCTGTGTGGATGCCTTCCTATATGTCTGCTGCAGAGTGTAGAAACTGGCTTGAAACGAATATCGGTTTAGTCGAACTGTCTAAAGAACAGATACAGGCTCAAATCGACAGCAAAATTCAAAGGGGCATGCTGGTTTCCCTTGAAAACAGGGTTTCCGATGTGCCGTCTGTAACTCAAGATAGTGAGAACGGATACGGTTATATCAATGATCTTGCCCAGACGGTAGCTGATGAAAAGGCTGATAATATTGAATCACAGAGACCGGCGATCAAGAAGCTGGGGCCTGAAATGCTGAAAAAACTGATTTTGCGGGTATTTGATGAACTGTCGACAGGCAGTTTTAATGCTCGGACAATAGCGGAGAGTTTCGGTCTAAGCGGGGCTACCTTCAGCAGATTCGCTTCCAATCACTGGCACACCGGTAATGATCCGGGCGTTTCGGTTCCTGATTTGTGGAAAAATACCGCGGGTGTTCTTGCCTTTGACGGTAAATTTACCGAGGCTGCCCGGAGTGCCGGGATTTTTGATAAGATCAGAACCATTGCCAAATCGCAACGGAGGTAGCATCTTATGGATAAGGATATGTACTTTATTTGTTTACTGGCGGACGCCTTTAAAGACCCTGACAGGGAAACCGCCTTACGGCAGGCCTTTGAGAAGATAAAATCCCTTGGCGATCTCCCGGAGTATCGACAGGGGTACCGCCAGTTCGAGGTCTTTATGGAATTTGTCGATAGTCATATCAAAAAGAACCGCAACAAGACCCTTTTTGATAATGTTTTGAGAGTTTTGATGGTCGAACTGGCAAGCGGCATGTTTGAGGGGGATGATTCTCAAAGGAACGAATTGATGGAACTTATCGAATCCAGGCCTGCCTGGCTGGACCAATACCGGCGAATCGAACAGGAAATAGACCTGTTGAATCGACCGTTTGACCAGATCGATATGTTTATCTTCAGGGATGATGAATCGGTTGGGAAAGTTTCATTATCTGAACAAAAAAAAACCGCGGTACTGAGTAATTTGATCCCCGGTATTTACAAGCTGGTACTTTCCAGCGGCCGGCAGTTATGGCAGGGCTCTCTGGAAGCGAAAGACCTGTTATGGTCCGAGGCTTTTGGCAAAGAGCCCTTGAAAATGGCGGCCCAAACCTCAGAGGCTCGTGAAAAGCCTGTAAGGACGGTCGATATCCTCGACGGTGAGATCAAACTTCATCTATTCGCAGGACTTGAAACAGGGAATATGGAAGTCGAGATGAACTTTTCATGAAGCATACAAACACCATAAAATCATCGACAGGCAGGGCTCAGGCTGTATTTGTCTTCGGAAGGGGCGAACAGGCCAAGACGGTAATCAGTACGGTTACAGCGTCTGTTGGCCAGTCTTCTATAGACGAAAGACTGTTTTTTGCAGGCTCGGGAAGGTTTGATGATTCAGTCAAAGAGCATATTCATGGAGTTATTCTTTCCATTATAGATACAATTTGCAGGGAACTCTCGGTGCCTGTCAAAAATTATGAGTTGTCAATCAGCAATCCCGGCGGGGCTTCGATTCATGATTTGGGTATTGAGGTGTCAGGTTTTTCGGCTGACCTGCCGGTTTTCCTGGGGATGCTGTCGGCGGCACTGAATATGCCTGTGCCGGACAATATTGTCGCTACCGGTCACATTGCCTCTACCGGAGGGGATATCTCTGCTGTCGGTTCATTAGGATCAAAACTGTCAGCAGCGATAGAGGACAAATCTATTGATACATTTATTTATCCCGATCTTAAGACGGATTGTTCAATTGCACAGCTTTCCCCCTCTCAAAAACAAAGGGCCGAGGCCGCGATCATAGAAGCCAAGGGCATGATCGAATTGATTGCCGTACATAACATCTGTGAACTTCTTGCTGCTGTCTTTTCCAATGAGGCGACCGTAACGGCCTCTCTTGAAAATGGCTTTTATGAATCCCCTTGCAGTATCGTTTCCGGCAATCCGGTATCAGATTCAATTAATTATTTCGTAAGGGACAATGAGAGCAGGTTCTGGTCCGTTCTGGAGGACAAGCTGCTTGCCGGTGACGGCGATCACGCGAAGAAACTGCTGAGATTAAGGATTGAATACCAGGTAAATCAGCAAAGATATGCCCATCAATTCGGCGCAAAGTTACTTCAGCTGATACGCAGTCTCCCTCCCGTGACCCGAAAACTCAAGGTCGAATTCCCGTTGATTTCTACGCTCGACTGCGTAAGACTGAGCCGTTTTGCCGGGGAAAATGATGCGACAGATATCCGATCTCTCTACGATGCCGCGGAGGGCAAAAATATTCCTGTCGAGGTCTCTGTCAGACAGAAGGCTGTTTATGGCAAGGACATAGACAGCAGCGGTCAATTCGCGGTCGATACGGTTGTATCGCAAATCAGTAGTAAGGGCCTTGCAGAGCGGATAGGGATACCAATCGATACCGCCAGGTCGACATATGTCCTTGATTCACTGAGAGTAGTCAGCGATGAACAGTTTTTTGATACCATCGCCGCATTTTACCTGCACCTGAAGCGTCACATCAGCGGTTCATCGCAGTTGACGGATGATGTAACTGTCAGGGCCGATGCTATTGAGCTTGTGGAACGGACATTTGTCGACATGGGTAAGCTTAAAGGGGCCATGAACGAGGCGATTGACCCTATTCACGGCGGGATGAGATTCATTCTTGATCTGATGACCGAGCAGTTTCGGAAAGAAAGACAGAAGGCGTATATCAACAGGGTCATCAAAGAGGCGCTGAGTCCGCTTGATGTCCACGCCCAGCTATCTTTTATATCGGCACTGATCCAAAGACTCTCTCACGACCTTCCCGATGAGATCGTGTCCTCACCGCCTGAAAGATTCATCGAGCATTACGAGGATATCGTGAGGGAATATGTAAAATCGTTTGACAGGATAAACGAGGTATTTCGAAAGTATTAATTCGTGGAGGTATTATGGGCAGTATAAATGCTTTACTCGATGCACTGGATGAGAGGACCATCGCCAGGAAGATTGGGATCCAAAATGATGAGACACGGATGGCCTATCGTCTCCATTCCAATATTGTCAGCAGTTTTGACAATTTCAATGACGTTATCGCCGATTACTATAACTATCATTTCACCCGGTGTGTCTCCGGCGGCGGCGGGCTCTCCCGCAGTGAAGCGGGGGGACGAGCCAAGGAGATCATCGAGAAAGAATACCGCAAACGGGGCGGCGATATTGTCTCGGCCTACAATAATGCCCAGGACGGCACCAACGGCGGTATGAGGGCCATATTGGATATAATTGCCGAAGGGATCAAGGCCGAATCCGTCGAGCGTTATATCCGGGATGTCTTTGACCGGCACGTGGCACCGAGCAGCTGGGACGAAAAGGTCGATATCATCAGGCAGTTTATTTTATACTGCGGCGGTCAGCTCGACGGGTCGGTACGAGCCGCCCAGCCGGAGGCTTATGCATCCAACTATGAACAGCTCATCCGTTCCTATGTCAACGCCTTGCAGCAGACATCGATGATGTTCCGGAGGTTTTAGCTATGACACTCGATCAATTGATCAAAGAAATTGATCCCGCAAATACGTTTGATAATAGTCTTGCCAGGGCGGATAAGGCACTCAATAGCTTTCGGCATTCGAGAGCTGTGGTAGATAACATTGACCAGTTCGAGGAACTTATGTCTACGTTTTTCTGTCATATCGATGCCGTGCTTTTAAACGCCCGAGACCAATCCTTTTATGACAGGGAGTTCTTTCTTTCCCGCTGCGAAACTGTCCTGAAGGACCTGTACGGTCCCAGGGGCAAAATCGTTGCTTACGATATGGCCCATACCGGCAAACAGGGCGGTCTTTTGACTATAATGAAGTCCGTATCTCTAAGGCAGGCCGAAATTTATGCCAAAAACATGGTCTCCAATTACGTCGAAGAATACTGGAGGCAGGCGGATCCAGATCAAATCTTTTCCGACTGTGAAAAGTACCTTCAAAAATACGGACATCTTTTACCCATAGAACTTACCGAAGGCAGCGGTGCAAGGGTAAAAGCAAATTTTCGTCAAATTCTAAAGCAGCACCCCCAGATCCTCAGAAATACCCGAAAAGTAGGGCGTTAGAGCCCAAAATAGAGTATTTCTGAAAGAGACCCCGGCTGTTTTCCGCTATGGGTATTGAAGTAAGAATTCAATGATCGGGAAACAGCTATGCCCTCGACCCTATCCGAAGCACTGGTATCGCCGGCAGGGCCCTATATGATCAGCTCTATGGGCAGGCGGATATTGGAGTCTCAGCTTGCTGTAGGCTGCGATTCGGCCATCTGGCCCCAGCCTGTGGCCCTGGAACCGGGATTTATCCCTGTCAGGATCCCCCGGGATTGTGACAGGATGGAATCCATGCCGGAAATCACCTATCAGCCGCCTGTTTGCCCGGAAAACATCGTCCGCTTTCAGGTCTGGATCTCACCGGAATATGAGTTCAGGTGGGACCGGTGCGAGCTTTTCCTTCGCCATCTGCCGAGTCTGTCTCGCAGAGCGGCATTTGAGATCACAGGCAATAATCGTCAAATTATGATCAATTTCCTGTGTCACAGGCAGGATATTCCGGTGCTTGCCACGGCTTTTCAGGGCAGGCTCGGGAAGTGCAAGCTGACCACTCTTGAGGAAAGTCCGATGGAAAGCCTAGATCCCGAACAGTGGGACGATATAAAACTGCGGGATTATTATCCACCGCCTCCATATTATCATCTGTTTACAGGTCCCGATCAGCTTCATATTTCATCCTGTGAGTATCTGATCTCGGCCTTATCAAGTATTCCCGCCCCGGCCCTGGGTATCTACCAGGTGATCTTTCAACCGGTCAGCAGAAATAATAACTGGTACCGCAATATCAAAATCCTTATGGATATCGAATACGCGGTCAAACTGGCTGACAATCCCATGTTATCGCCCAGGTTCCCCCAGCAGCTCCCTTCGTCGGCACTGTCTCAACAGGCCAATCATACCGAGACCAAGGCACATAACGATAAGCCATTTTACGCCGCAGCGGTCCGTCTCGGAGTCGTCGGCAGGGAGGGCAATGACCGATCGATCCAATCCCTGGATGCCTTCAGCGGACTGTTCCAGCAGGGGGGCAGGCCGCTGAACTGCCTAACCGAAAAAGACTACCTGAGAACACTGCCCAAAAAGCAGGTCCGTATCATGTTCGAGCAGGCCCTGGTTCACCGTCCGGGATTTCTTTTGAATTCAGCCGAACTGTCCGGGCTGGTTCACATTCCCCCGGTGAGTGTATTCGACCACTGTGACATATCCTTTGGTGCCCTTGAACCCCTGGCTTCTGAAAATATCAAACTTTCACAAGGACTGCCCATAGGAATCTGTGATTCGGCAGGGCAGGAGAGCATTGTATGTATACCGGACAGTACAAGATCATGCCATACCCACCTTATCGGAAGGCCCCATATGGGCAAATCCACACTCCAGGAACATATGATACTAAGTGACATCAAAAGCGGCAACGGGGTTGCGGTGCTTGATCCCCACGGCGATATGGCGGAAAGACTTCTTGCTCTTCTCCCGAAAAAAAATATCGACAGAGTGATCTATTTTAACCCGGCCGATCCAAAGTGGGTGCCGATCTGGAACCCGATGCAGCCGATTGCCGGTCAGGATATCGGCAGAACCACCGATGACCTGGTCGGGGTATTGAAGAGTTTTGTCACCGGCTGGGGCGACCGGATGGAGCATCTGCTCCGGCACGGGATCTACGGGCTGATGCATATCGCCGGCACCTCATTACAGGATGTGTCAGATCTGCTTCGCAGCGGCTCAAAGGAAAGTGAAGCCAACAGAAAGCTCATTCTCGACGTTATCGAAAACGAGGCCGCTCGTCAGTTCTGGCAGCATGATTTTCTTACCTACAATCCCAATGAATTCGGGCCTCCCAAGCACAAGCTCAGCAAACTGCTCGTCGGCGGGACGGTCTCGCTTATGCTTTCCCAGCCGCAGAGCAAATTTAATTTCCGCAGGATAATGGATGATGGCATGATATTCATTGGCGACCTGTCAGGGCTCGGGACCGAGGTTCGGGAGATACTCGGTGGATTTATCGTGGCGATTCTGCATATGACAGCCCTTTCCAGGAGCGATACGCCCAAAGAAAGAAGAAAGGCATTTCACATCTACCTCGATGAGGCACATCGGTTTGTAACTGATTCACTCGAGGACATCATCGCCGAGACCCGAAAATACAATGTCAGTCTAACGCTCGCCCATCAGTACCTAAGGCAGTTTGACAGCAGGAAAATCGATGCCCTTAGCAGCGTGGGCACGACGGTCGTCTTTAATGTCGATTCCGCTGACGCTGCTTCCCTGGCCAAAGGTTTCAAGAAAAAGGCAAAAGTGGAGGATTTTATCGATCTCGATGTCGGCAGTGCCATCGTTCGCTGCGGGACTGAGATCATCAAGATTCAGACCCCCGAGCCTTGCCGTCTGCCAAAAATGAATTACAGGGAGGAAATCATTGACTATTCCCGCCGGCGTTATTACAAACCGGTTTCTGATGTCCGCCAAACCGTATCACAGCGCGGACAAAAAGAGAATCACAGGTTTTCCGTATTGAACCCATTGTTGGAAAAAATGAAAAAGACCAATATGAGAGAGAAATTCTACCATGACCGATTATGAAATCAGTCAATATGCCGACCAAAAGATCGACCGAATACGAAACGAAATTGAGAATGAACAGTTACGAAAGTTGTTCGACGATCCGATCGATTCTGTCTTTCGGCAAATCGAATGGAACCTCGATCCGCCCATTGACAATCATAAATTTAATGAAATCATTACCAACTTGACAGAAAAGCTATATACAAGGGCCCTTCATAAAATAGTGCCAAACTCAGATTTTCTTACCGAGGCCATCGAATTGCTGGATGCGTATTACCAGGGCCTTTACGCGAATGGTTATGTCGCCGCATTGATGGATGTCAATGACCGGGAAAAAGGCGGGATCTATTACGTCTTGTCTGCCCTGGCTGAGGCCGTCAAACGAAAACACCGTACAGCGTATATCAAAAGTGTTTTTGCGATGCATTACGCGGTCAGTGACTGGCTGATTCAGCAAAAAATTACGGAAAATCTGCTGCAGAGACATCACGCTTATCTGCCGCCATCCCTGAGAAATGTCCTCCCCGCCCGAATTAGAAGCCAGGTCCCTGTTATTGTGCAGTGTTATGTCTTTTGCAGGCATACTTATGAAAAGGGTGCAGTTTCGATTTTACGTAAAAAATGATTAAAAAGTGGACTCCATTG
>CAYVUI010000148.1:0-8746 GCA_964454745.1 uncultured Pirellulales bacterium
AAGCTGCAAAATATGAAACCTCAAATTTCAGGCTTTCCGCAACAGGAACTAGCTACCATCAGTTGCATCCGCCCAGGAACCCCACATCCGAGCAGCTGGATAACCATTAGCTGCTCCCTCTATTGCTAAATCATCAAAAGCATAGAAAGAAGCGAAAACACTGTCACCATCATTCAGGCCTGTAATTCTTGCAACAACACAGCTTGGAGTACTGCCGTGAGGTGCTTCAGTAACTTGAAGCATACGGTTGCCCGCATAAGGTGTAACCGTTGCACTTGAAGGGCTCGTTCCCGTGGTTACGTTTGTGGGATTTGACAAGTTTCCGAATTGATCCAGAATGGTACCAGTTCCGTCTTCCCAGCCGTAAGTGATCGTCTGAGCGTTTACGCTCAATGCTGCACACGCCATAATCATTGCTACAAACATCATTCTCTTCATTGTGCTACTCCTCCGACCGGATTATCCGATCTACTAAACGTCATCTTCATTTTCCCGGCCGCAACTCACGACCGATAATTTCTTAAATCATAACAAAAAAACACAAAAAAACCATGTCGAGGGTAAAAAATTACCCAATTTTCGCCACCATTTTCTTTTCGACACCCCCTTTCCTGAGGCAATACCACATGTAGTATTCAATTTTCAAAGACATACACAATCTATACTTCATTACTCTTGTTTTCGCCCCGAAATAGCGCGAAAGTCCTCAATTACTACCCTGTTTGTATAAGATATTGATAAGCATACTGTTAGGAATCTGTTAGCAGTCCCCTATAACCTCACTTTCCTTTTGTCACTTTTAGCGATCCAGAAAGATCATATCTGAGTAATTTCCGCATAACGTTATTGTATCCCCAATGGAAAATTCCTTCTGATCTCGAAGAATTGCCGTAATTTTCCACAAAATTTCTCCCGGTAATCGAACATGCAGTTGTGAGATTTCACCAAGGTACGTAATTCGCTCAATCGTGCCGGAAAACCGGTTTGTATCCCTCTTAGGTCCGGTTCTTTCAATTTCAAGCCGCTCGGGTCGAATACAGCACGTAACGGTATCTCCGGTTCCAATCTCCCCGGCTGTCCGGCCCAGCACTTTGCCCATCGGTGTATTCACTTCAAAATATTCACCTTTCGCTGTCACCTTACCCTCGGCAAAATTTGCCTCTCCCACAAAATCTGCCACAAACTTCGTGGCTGGGTTATTATAAATATCCGATGGACTTCCCACCTGGATGATCTCGCCCGAGTGCATAATCGCGATCCGGTCCGCCATCGACAGCGCTTCCTTCTGGTCATGTGTTACATAGATCGCCGTTACTCCCGTCTCCTTGACCAGTTCCCGCAGTTCGCCGCGCATCTGCATCCGCAGCCTTGCGTCCAGGTTGCTAAGCGGTTCATCGAGGAGCAGACACCCCGTTTGCGCCGCAAGTGCCCTCGCCAGGGCAACACGCTGCTGCTGGCCGCCGGAAAGCTGGTTGGGTTTCCTTTTGGTGTACTCTTCCATTTGCACCAGGGAGAGCTTCTCCTGCGAGAGCTCTTTCCGCTGGGAAGAATTCTTTCCCTGCATCCGCGGTCCAAATTCTACGTTTTGCTGTACCGTCATGTGCGGCCACAGCGCGTAGTTCTGGAACACCATTGCGCAGTCCCGCTTCTCGACTTCAAGGTTCGTTACATCTTCATCATTAAACTGGATCGTTCCGCCGGTTGGATCGATCAGCCCGGAGATAATCCGCAGCAGCGTTGTCTTGCCGCAGCCGCTTGGCCCGAGCAGAAAGAAAAACTCACCCGGCTCGATCACTGCATTGATCGCTTTAAGCACCTCGGTCTTCTTGCGGCCGCTGCCGTAGGTCTTTGTGATATTGTCAAGTTGGATACGTATCATCTCACTGTCCCATCTTCATCTTAAGCTCTAAAGATTGCGCCAAGTTTCTTGCCCAAAAGCCCCACAGCCAGTGCCAGCGAACCGCCCAAAAGCAGCATGCCCAGCACGCCGAGGCTCGCCGCGATGTTCGTTGCGTCCGTGTTAGCCGAAAGGGCCTGCGTGTAAATCTCCTTGGTAATCGGGTAATGCTCCCGCACCTGGGCCAGCATCAGGGAATCACTGACCTCCAGCATCGCAAACGCGAACGTAAGCACCGAAGAGGCGATCAGATTCGCCGCGATCAGCGGGACTGTAATCAAAAATACCGCCTTCGCCGCGGAGGCCCCCAGGTTCTGTGCCGACTGCTCCAGCGTCTCCGGGATCTGCTCCAGCCCCGCGCTTACACCCCGCACCATAAACGGAATACGCCGCACCGAGTACGCGATCACAATAATCAAAAACGGGTTGCGAAGCGGCCCAATCGCTTCCAGCATCGATCCCGGCACCGTCATCGCGATAAAGCCCGCTGCGATAATCAGCCCGGGCACCGCCAGCGGAAGCATCAGCAGGGCATCCAGGAACTTCGCCCCGATCGGCCTCTTGCGGATAATAATCCACGCCGCCAGCGAACCGACCAAAATGTCAATCACTGTCGAAACGGATGCGTATTTCAGGCTGTTCAAAATCGAGGTCCGCGTCTCCGGCTGTGTCAGTACGTAGAGGATATGACGCGGAGTGTACGAGTCCGGCAAAATCGTCTTGATCCAGCTCTGTGAAAATGCCGTTAAAACCACGCCGATATGCGGCAAAATCGCACAACCGATCACACTCGCAAACAGCAGCCAGACCAACAGGGAACCGCCTGTACCCAGTCTGCGCTGCTCCGCCATTACCGTCGCCTTGGCGCTCTCACTGCGGATGCTCTTGCCGAAGAAAAACTTGCCGCAAGCATAAAAGAAAATCGACAGGCTAAGCAAAACCACAACCAGCCCAAACGTCCGTCCCGAGATATCCGCGAACGAAAGTTCCTTAAATACCGTAACCGACGCAAGCTGCTCGTATCCTACAATCAGCGGGGTGCCGATGTCCGTAAACGACCAGATGAACACAATCGAACCGCCGGCGAACAATCCCGGACGCACCAGCGGCAACGTAATCCGCCAGAACGTACTCCACGGACCCGCCCCGAAATTCCGCGAAGCCTCCATATACGCCGGGTCGATATTGGATAAACTCGATGTTAAATTCAGGTACATGATCGGAAACAGGTGAAGAATCTGCAAAAGCACGACAACTCCAAAACCCGTGCCCAGCCAGTCCGGCGGCAAACCCTCGCTCATATCGATCAAACCGATCTTATCGAGCAGGATATTCAGGACCCCGAATTGACTTAAAAACCGCTTGATCGAAAGCGCACCGACAAACGGCGGCAAGATCATCGGAACCAGCAGCAGTGTACTCAATATTGAACGGCCCTTGAACTCGTACCGTGCGCTGACCACAGAAAGGGGAATTGACACCAGAATCACGCCCAAAGTCGTACAGCAGGCCAGCAGAAAGCTGTTGAGCAGTTTACCAACCAGGATATCATTGCCCAGAACCCGGCCGATCCAGTAAAAGCTGAAATGCCCATTGTGGATAAAACCGGTCTTGACGGACAGGAAAAGCGGGTATAGAAAAAACGCGCCAAACAGCAGAATGATTCCGATCATCATGCTGTATGTGCCGATCTGTCCCTTTATTCTCCCGCCCCTACGATCCATCCGGCTTGTAATCCTTTATCTGGTAATCATTTAGCAATGCGTTTGTATTTGTCGCGGAAGAACGTAATCCAGTCCGTTACGATCCGTTCTGCCTCGGCCTTGTCGTTTAACGCCTCGTGAATGGCCTTAATACCCTCGATAGTATCCACATTCTCCGGAAGGCGATTGAATTCATCCATTTTCGCTTTGTCAAAGTTGGAGTCAATCAGGGCCTGTTTTGCCTTTTTCATGGCATCGCGGTTGTCGACGGCTGCGGCGCGGACCAGTTGAACGAGTACATCATACCGAACGGCCCTAAGTTCTGCGTCCACAATCATTTCCGAACCTTCCGAATACGGCTGGGGCACCCACTCGGGCACCGCGTCGCTGTAGAGGTCGTAAAAATCCTTGCGGATCGGCGGTCGATTGAGGAAATTGCGCTTCGGGCCCATCTCATGGCCCGGCGGCAGGGCCCACAGGGCCTGGCCCTTGAGGCTCATGACGAAATCGACGAACCGCTGAGCGGTGTCGGGATGTGGCGGATTTTTGAGGATCGCGATCGGGTCCGGGGTGAATCCGGTTTCGCCTTTTGGGCTGATGTACCCCAATTTATCCGGAGACTTTGAGACCCGCATGGTGCCGTAGAAATCGATGCAAGTCGCTACTGGCGCAAGACCTATGACCGGGGCGTCTGCTGCGGCGCCGCTGCTGTCGGTGAACTGCTTGGCGTTTGAGAGGATGCTGAGCAGCTTGGCCCAGCCGGCCGGCCAGGTGGGTTCGGACTGAACGATCATTTCGTACGCGGCGGCGATGGAACCGCTCTGGGAGGGATCGGCGAGCATAAGAAGATCGTAAAAGTCCTTTTTGCCGAGGTCGGCCCAGATTTGCGGAGGTTCAATGTCCAGAGTACTCAGGATTTGCTTGTTGTAGATGAAACCGAAGCTGCTGACGACATTTCCGATCCAGTACATGTCTTTGTCGTACATCTCCATGCCGCTGAAATGTGCGGGGACCTGGGCCATCGTATCTTCCTGCATATCAAGGGTTTGCAGTAATCCTTCCTCTGTGAGTTTCTGGAAGGTGTACTCGCCGCCGCCGAACATGACGTCGATTCCGCTGGTATCTGAGCGGGAATAGACGTTGCGCAGGTAGCGTAAAATGGAGTTGCTGCCTCCGATATCTCGGAACTCAATATCGGCTGGAATGCCGAATTTTGCGGTGTGATAGTCGTTAAACGCGGTTTGGAACTCTTCGCGGATGTTCTCATTATGTGGACTTACGACGACCACTTTTGCGCTGTTTGGGTTGGAATCGCCGGATTTTCGGCCGCAACCGGGGGTGAATGTGATGAGAATCAGGCAGGCCAGGGCGGCCAGGATCGTCCGTTTTGTGTGCATGGTTTTGCTCATTCAATAGGTCTTTTTTGTCGGTTACTGGGCCATTTGTTAAGGAATCTTAATGAAATCTTAATAAATTCATACGTTTGTATGAATTTTTCATACAAATGTATTAAACAAATGTATTAAACGCGCGTTTTAAACAACCGTTTGAGTCCAGAATTACTCCGGCTGCTTTGGGGTGCTGCTTTACGCGAATGTTTTACATACTATAAGTCAGGGCGAATGTCAACTGCTTTAAGGCGGACTCTCCTGAGTCAGGTAAATATTCCGGGCTGCAAACAGGTAGACAACGGCCTTTAGCCGGGCTGGTTTTGTTTTGATCTCGCTAATAGTTCAGGGTGTTTTGGGTCCGGAGACGTAAAGATGGGGGAGATTAAAGTGCGTAATTCGTACAAGTGTACGAATTTTATAGTACAAATGTATCATACACTTGTACGATTATTTCTTCCGTACTTTCGGCGGGATTGAGCGTGCCCTGCGGGCAAGAGGGTAGAGAATAGAGAGTGGAGAGTAGAGCATGGAATCCTGCCTTCGGCAGGGTTGATTTTTATTAATATTCTCGTGCAAAGACGCTAAGGCGCTAAGGATTTCGCCTTCGGCGAATGGATTTTGATTTTTTAAGAAACGCAGATTTATTTCTCCATCCGCGACTCGCTGGCGCTCGCTTGGATGGAGGCCTCAGTTGTCTCATTCGACGAGCTCACTCGACAAGTGGCTGCTGCCTTCGGAAGCGACTGATTTTTATTTTGATTAACACTGATTTTACTTCGTTCGCTTTGCTCAGTCAGTTTTTTGAACTCACGCTCCTTCGGCTATGCTCAGGACAGGAAAGACCGCTCCTTCGGCTTCGCTCGACATTTCTTTTTTAATAAACCGCGAAAGACACGAAAAACAGGAAACTGCCTTCAGGCAGATAAATATTTGATTTGAACAGAGGCAAGGATAGCACATGGAACTCGGTTTTTTAAGGAACGCGGATTACGTGGATTTTTGATTATAATCGAGTCTACGACTCGACGATGTTGTGCGAGTCGCACAACATTAAGGATACGGTCTGCGACCGAAACTGTTTTTTATTGGCCTGATGAGTCTTCGACTCGGGCGATTGAATCCGGCGGATTCAATCGGTGGAAACGGTCTTTGACCGATGCTGTCCCCCGGGTTAGAACCCGGGGCTGTTTTACACAATCCCTTCGGGATTGATGTGGAAGCGTCCTGCGGACGATGCGGTGCCCGGTGGGCCAGTTTTATCAGCATGCGTTTCCTTCGATGGCTTCGCCAAACGAAATCAACAGCATCCTACGGTGCCCTGCGGGCAAGATATTTGAAAGTAGAGAGTTGAAAGGAGAGCATGGAATATCATTCTCCAATCTCAGTTGTCTCGTTCGACAGGCTCACTCGACAATTGGAATGGCCTTTGGCCATGCTGATTTTTACTTTGCCTGTTGAGGCTGCGCCTCGGGCACTTTGGGACAAGCCCCAAAGTGGTGGAATCGGCCTGACGGCCGGGACTTATTTATTTTTTATAAACCGCGAAAGGCACGAAAAACACGAAAGAAGTATCAGCATGCGTTTCTTTCGATGGCTTTGCCAAACGAAATCAACGACATCCTACGGTGCCCTGCGGGCAAGAGGGGAGAAAGTTGAGAGTAGAGAGTTGAAAGGAGAGCCCTGCACCACGTTGGGTGGTGCCCCTTGGGCAAGATTGTAGAGAATAGAGAGTTGAAAATAGAGCATGGAATCGGCCTTCGGCCGGGACGACTTTATCAGCATGGGTAAAATGAAAAGAATATTTTACCCATCCTACGAATTTTGCCGGTTATGAATGGTTATTTTTTCATGTTCCAGAATTCGAATTCGGCGACGACGGGGAGGTGGTCGCTGGCGACCAGGGCGATGGGGTCGGTGATGACGGTGGTGGTGGTGTGGTAGCCGTAGAGGGCGGGGGTGACGAAGATGTGGTCGATGAAGCTGCGGTATTTGGGCGGTTTGATCTGGCAGTGGTAGGTGGCGAGATTCGGGTTGGCCCGTGCGAGGGTTTTGGTCGGGCTGGCGAGGGTTTCGCGGCCGGGGCCGGTGAGCATTTGTTCGACGGCGTCGCGGCCGATTTTCTGTTCGTGGTAGTCTTTGCCGAAGTCGTCGTTGAAGTCGCCGAGGACGGCTACGTATTCGGTGTCGGTGTTTTCGGCGAGGTCGGCGCAGATTTTGCGTGTGGCCTCGATTTCTCGGATTCGCCACTCGGTGACGGCGTAGCTGTTGTTGTACTTGCTTTTTACGTGTGTGCATCCGACCCAGATTTTTCGGCCGGCGGGGGTGAGGAACTTGACGAAGACGGGGCCGCGGGCAAAGAGGAGGTTTTGCTTGTCGAGGCCTTCGCTCTGCTTGGTACGCATGACCTTTCCGTCCCTGACGGGGTCGGTGACCTGGGCGTATTCGCGGATATCGAGGCATTCAAAGCCGGGACGGGCGAGGATGCAGAGCCACTGGCCGGGGCGGTTGCCGTCGAACTGGCGGACGAAGGCGTATTCGCCCTTCATCCAGCGGGAATTGAACAGCTCGAGCATGTCCTGCCGGGGGCCTTCCTGGATGCAGAGGATGTCGGCGTTAAGATCGGGGAGCTTTAGGGTTTGGGCAACTTCGAAGAGGTCCTCTTCGTCGCGGAACTGCTCGGTCTGGTTGCGGGAACGCTCGGGGAGCTGGAGCTGGTCGAACATTTTCATGAAATGCTCGACGTTGTAGGTCGCGATTCGGATTTTTTCGGGCTTGAGGCCGGCCGGGGCCGCGGCGAAGGCGGGAATGATGAGCAGGGCAGCGAGGATGAGGGCGGTTTTGAGTTTGTATTTCATGGATATAAGTCCTTATGTTCGGGTCGTTTCGGATTTATTCGGCGCGGATCGGGGGTTTTCGGCTCCGATTCGCGTACAGCGCGGGTATGGTAGGGGGGAGAGGGAGGTTTGTCAAGAGATTCTCCAATCTCGCTGCCTTCAGGCAAGAAAGTGGATAGGAGAAAGATGAGAGTAGAGATTGAATTCGTCCTTTGGACGAGGTTGGTATTTTGATTATTTTAAACGCAGATCACGCTGATTTCGCTGATTATTTTAAATTGGCCACAGATTTCACAGATTGACACAGATTTTTATGATTTATCTCGCCTGCGGCTTGAATGAGATTTATAGTATCTACGGAATGGACACCATTAATTACTTCAAATAATAATATTTAAGAAAAGAACCGGATCAATAATGAAAAAGGTAAGCCTTGTAGAAATAGCCATAGGTGTCATACTTATCGCATTACTTCTATATTTCTTCAATAATTTATTTAATACAAATAAAGGCAAATCACCAGAATATATAACACATATAAAACTGAAACAGTTGAAAAATATAATTAGTACTTATTATTGGCAGTATGAAAAACTTCCTGACAAGGATAACTGGAATAAAGAACTACTTGATGCTTCTATTGAATTGATTATTAAGAAAGAAGATATTGAAAATTGTTGTATGGACGGGTGGAATAATCAAGTTATCTATCTTCCTGACACTGATAGATTTGCAGTATATTCCTATGGTAAAAACTTATATGATGATTACATGTCAAAGGATGACATTGTCGTCAAATGCTCAAAAGAGGAATTAAATCATAAACGTTCAGTTGTAACCAGCGTGGGCGAAGTCCACCCTATGGGCTTTGCCTTTTGAGGCTGCGCCTCGGGCGATTGAATCCGGCGGATTCAATCGGTG
>CAYVUI010000149.1:0-8649 GCA_964454745.1 uncultured Pirellulales bacterium
GGTCCGGGCAGTGTCTCAGTCCCGATGTGGCGGGCCAACCTCTCAGTCCCGCTACCCGTCGTCGCCTTGGTGGGCCATTACCCCGCCAACAAGCTGATAGGAGATAGGCCGCTCTTAGGCCGATAAATCTTTGGTCCGTAGACGTTATCCGGTATTACCGCCCCTTTCGAGACGCTATTCCGAAGCCAAAGGCACGTTCCTATCTATTCCTCACCCTTTCGCCACTAACCTTATTCAAGGTTACCCAATCATAAGGTCCGTTCGACTTGCATGTCTTAGCCATGCCGCCAGCGTTCATTCTGAGCCAGGATCAAACTCTTCAATTTGTATCGTCGTCTCGGACGGAAAACCGTCCGAAATCTTCGATTTACGTAAGCTCAACACTTTCATTTCACGCAACGATAAGTGTCAAATTTGGTTCCAGGTCCTGTACGTTTAGGACAACCTAAGGACCGGAACACACCAATTTAATTAAGAGACCCGGTTTAGACGTGACTCCACCGAATCCCTGCACTTTCGCTGCTGTGGGCTTTCGACTGTTAACTTGTAAAAGAGCTTCCCAAAAACAACCGGACAGAGAAGCAAAACAACAACTTGTCTGCCCAAGTGGGAAATCACAAAAATATAACAAACAACCAATTCTGTCAAACACTAAATCGAAAAAATTTAAAAATTGTTTAAATATTTTTCAATGATTCGCAGAATCGTAAAGCTCCGCAATTTATCATTACTTTTGAGGAAGTCAACGTGATTTTCAAAAAAATCCAAAAAAACTTAATTTTCCAGCCATATCACGGAACCACAAATACTCGTAAAGCATTGAAAAAAAGGTAGATACAATCTTTCTGCGCATAAAAAAGGCGAACTGTTTTTGTCCGCCTTTTTCTATGGGAGACACATGTTCTTAACACCTTTTTAGTCGAAAATCTGAGTTTCCTGCCTTTGCGGCTCGGATATTTGATGGAAAATTTCATCGCTTGCCCCGCGGTTTTGCTGCCCGTGACCGGGAGATTGGGGCCTGTCAGAATACTCAAAGCCGCCCTGTCCTGCGTCAACCATAGCCCGAAGCTCGGATACCAGCGACCGCATCTGCATTGCCTGGGCAGACAATTCCTCGGAGGCACTGGCACTTTCTTCCGCGTTGGCGGCGTTTTGCTGGGTCACTTTGTCCATTTCCGTCACGGCCCGGTTGACCTGCTCGATGCCCTGAGCCTGTTCCTGGCTGGCGGCGGCAATTTCGGACACCAGCTCACTGGTTTTTGCCACCTGCCCGACGATTTCATCGAGTTTTCCGCGGACTTCATCGCTGATCGTAACGCCGTCATTGGCCTGACGGACGGATTCCTCGATCAAACCGGAGGTATTTTTCGCCGCTTCCGCACTACGCATCGCAAGATTGCGAACCTCTTCTGCAACTACAGCAAAGCCCTTGCCCGCTTCACCCGCCCGAGCGGCCTCCACCGCGGCATTTAAGGCGAGCAGATTGGTCTGGAATGCGATCTCGTCGATCACCTTGATGATCTTGCCGGTCTCGTTGGACGATTCCTGGATCTGGGCCATTGCCTTGCTCATTTTTTCCATGGCAAGCTGTCCGCTGTCAGCACTGGATTTGGCCTGGGCGGAAATCTGATTCAACTGGCCGGCATTTTCCGAATTCTTCTGGGTCATCGAACTCATCTCTTCGAGACTCGATGACGTTTCTTCAAGCCCGGCGGCCTGTTCGGAGGCTCCACTGGCAAGACTCTGGGATGAGCTGGACAATTGCTGGGAAGCCGAGGCCACTTCATCAGATCCGCTGCCGAGAGCACCGGAGATTCTGCGAAGCGTACGGTTGATGCCCATAACAATCCACACCGCAACAACAACACCAACGGCAATAACACCCAGGCTCAGCCAGATGATACCCCAGGTGCTCTTGCTCATAAGCTGTGCAGTCTGCTCACCGGTCAGGCTTCGGCTGGAAACTTTCTCCCGAATGCTGCCGAGATGCTGCTGAACTTTGGACAAACTTTGCATCGTAGGGCCGTTAAAAATTGCCTGTGCCTGAAGCATTTTGTTTACCTGCCGATCATTCCAGGTAATCATTTCATCAAGCACGCCGCAGGTTAGAGCGGCGAAAGGCTCAACATGGGCCGTAAAATACTCGGCCGCCTCCTTACGTTTGCCCTCGGCCAGGAGCTCATTTAGATGTTTGACACCGTTGTGAAGCTGATTGTGCGGCTCATGTATTCTTTTCTCAATCGCAGCAAACTCGGGATACTGCGATTTATAGTGAGCGGCCTTTTCACTTTGAAGCCATTTTCCCAGGGCACATTTCGTCGGATCCACCTGGACATCAATCCGATTGACTGTCCCTTTTAGAAACGCATCCTTAACTTTGTGCGTCCAGTTAAGATGGTCTACTTTTTTCTGCTGGAGTTCTGCACTGAGATGGAGGTCCGCATGGCAGTAACATTCACCAATTTCAATCGCGGATTCATGCAGCCGGTTGTGCCACGACTCTATATCCCGCAGGTCGGATGCAATTTCCGGAACATTCTTCTCGGCATGTTCACGCCCCTCACCATAGTACCACTTGCCAAAACCGCACTTGTGCGGATCGGTCTGCACAGTCAGTTCTGTCACTTCCTCGTTGGTCAGAAGATTGCTGACTTTTTGTGCCCAGTTGAGATGGTCCACCTCGCGCTGAGTCATTTCTTTTTCGAGCTCATTGTATGTGCTGACTTTCGAAATTTTACTCATCACCAGTACAGACCAGATTCCCATGACGATTAAACCGACCATCAACACTGCAAAACCAAAAGAAATTTTTCTGCCGATTGTCATTTTCCTGAACATAAACAAACCTTTCAATAACTGACTTAACGCAGTTGAGCTCTCTGAGCCTATACGCAAATACAAACTTTTAAACAAACCGTTAGCACGGCGTTAATCTCCCCATAAATACAGGGAGACCCTGTTTGCCCAGATCAGGTTCATATTCCCCCCGAAAGTCAGAAATGTCCGCGACCGTTCAAAATGAGCCGGCCTCCCCGCGGATTCTTACATGATCATTTGCTGATTTCTTTTTAAATTCAGAAAGAGTATCGAATTATTTCCGTCTATACTTTACCATTTTAGTATGAACTGAAAAAAAAAGCTTCAATTGTCGAATAATGCCTATAAAATAGAAAGAATTATCTGATATGATTTTGTAAAATTTTGGAGGTCAAATGGTTCATTCAGTCAGCCTGAAAATTCGGACGCAGGGCAATACGGATATTGTAGACATTACACAGGATGTAGAAGGGGCTTTACATTCCTGTGAAATCAGCAGTGGAACCGTAACGGTCTTTAATGTCGGCTCGACCGCGGCGATTACCACGATTGAGTACGAGCCGGGACTGGTCAATGTCGACATTGATGCGGCACTGGAGAAAATTGCCCCGGCCGGCGGCTTTTACAAGCACGAAGAAACCTGGCACGACGATAACGGCCATGCCCATGTACGGGCCTCACTGATCGGGCCGAGTTTAACCGTGCCGTTTACGGATAAAAAGCTGATCCTCGGCACCTGGCAGCAGATCGTACTGATCGACTTTGACACCCGGCCGCGAACCCGAAGCGTTGTCTGCCAGGTGATGGGAGAATAACCATGGAAGAAAACCGGCGAAAACTGCTCGACCATGCACGCCAGCACAACGCGACGGACATCCATATCTGTGCCGGTTCGCCCATTCAGTTCCGCATCGGCGGCAAGCTCGTCCCGGTGCGCAAAGAAGTGCTCAGCCCGGAACAAAGCCGGCGTCTTTCCCTCGAACTGCTAACGGAAGAACAAGTCAAGATACTTGAAGACCGGCTGGACTATGACTTCATGTGGGCAGACGGAAATGCAAGATACCGTGTGAATGTGGGGTATTTCAATGGTGCCGTGGGCATGACGATCCGTGTGCTGACCGGGCGGCCCTCGCTGCCGGAAGAGCTGTTTTTGCCCGAGATCGTAAAAGTCCTGGCCCGGCAAACCAAGGGGCTGGTCCTGATTACCGGCAGTACAAGCGTCGGAAAGACCACGACCATGGCCTCCATGATCCATGATATCAACACCCACCTGAACAAACATATCATCACGATTGAAGACCCCATCGAGTACATCCATGAGAATAATAAATCCCTGGTCCGCCAGCGGGAAGTCGGACGGGACACCCGCACATTTTCGTCGGGGCTGCGCGCAGCCCTGCGGCAGGACCCTGACATCATCGCTATCGGCGAAATGCGGGATTATGACACCATCAAGATCGCGCTGACCGCTGCGGAAACGGGCATCCTCGTGTTCTCGACGCTGCACGTAATCTCGATTGATAAAATGATCGAGCGAATCCTCAGCTACGCCCCGGACGACAGTGAAGGCAACCTGCGGTTTCTGCTGGCCGAATCCTTGCAGGGGATTATTCACCAGGAACTGGTCCCGACAAAAAACGGGGCACTGCGTGTAGCCTGTGAAGTGCTCACCGCCACCAGCGGGGCACGCAATATCATACGCCGAAAAGGAGTATACCAGCTTCGCAACGTGATCGACACGGGCAAAAAGCACGGCATGTGTACGATGTCGGATTCCATCAAGAGTTTGCTGGAACAGAAGCTGATTTCGCAGGATACCGCTTACAGCATATTATCGAACTATACAGGATAAGGAACCAAACATGAATTCATGCAGAAACAGACATCCCAAAGGCTTTGTCGCGGTCCTGGCTTTGCTGGTCGTTGTCGCGATCGGGCTGGTGATCTATTTTATGTACGCAAACACGATCTTCAAGCCGACCGGCTCACTGAATAAGATTTACGGAGATTCCAAGTCGGTAAAACCCTGGCTGGAAGAGGACCGGATCGCAGCGGATGGAGAGATCGTGGACATGCCCCGCTCGCCCAAGCCGCTGATCCGAGAGGTGAAAGAATTTTCGCTGCCCGTCAACCGAAACGGCAAGCCAAGGGGTGAGATCGAGCTTACCTTTCATGACAACGGAAGAATCAGCGGAATGTGGAAGTCCCAGTTTGAGGAATCCTCACAAACCCGTTCCTATATTGGAGGATTTGACGGCAATGTCGATACGGAAAAGACATTCCGCCGCAAGGATTTTGTGCGCGAGAGTTACCTTTACTTTATCGCGAAGGGTCCGTATACCAACGTGCTGCGGGATGAGAAGAACCGGATGATCTCACAGGAACAGGGGACGATGTACGTCACCGGGTACCTGACGCCGGATTATACTTTCCAGGCGGGCACGATCACGCTGACAACGGACAAAAGCTGGTCGGCCCATTACCAGTTTTAATGGAAAAGCATCTCGGGGGCCAGCGGTTGTTTTTGCATTGAATCCGACTCGACGGAAACTCCGAGGATAAAATGAAGGTCGCGTTTGAAGTATTCCAGCCGGAAAGGATGATATCCCTCATCGAGCGCGACAGGACCGCAATGCTCGAAGGCGGAATGCCGGCCGTGATTGTCCACGATCTTTCCCCCCCCGATATAAAGAAGGCTTCCGTGGCGGCTTTTGGTAAAAAAGCGATAGATGCCTCTGCGGGGTGCATGAAAGTACCCCTCATAAACCAGGCCCAGATTATCCTGGTCCGGCACGGGATTGTTGAAATCGCTGCACACCAATTCAGCTTTCAAAGCGGCGGATTCAATTTGATCGCAGGCATAAAAATCGCCCTCATAAACTCTGCACGTAAGACCTTTGGCCAGGTTCGAAACGTCCACAGAAGGCAGATAATCCTGTTTCTTGAAATGTCCGACACGGACCATGCTGGTATGGCTTCCCGTATCGATCCAGGCTTTGAGCGTGAGATCGGCTTCGATCTGAATCGGGCCGGTATAGCGGCGGGCACCCTGCGAATCGCCCTCGATGGCGTAATAGATATCCCCCGTATTGCCGGGATTGGTTAAGGCACACTGCATGGAATCGATATAAACGTTCTCCCGCGAAAAACCCTCCACTACCGGGATGTAATAATTGACGTCCATCGCATCGAGCATAGGGGTATGCACGGCAAGACGCCGCTGGAAATCGGCAAAGTCTTTCTGAGCCGGATCGAGCCATAACACCTCAGACAAGGCACACAGACGGGGCAAAAGCAGGTACTCCGCATGTTCAGCAGTTGGGATGTATTCCGTCCAGAGGCACCCTTGCGCGCCGAGGATATGTTTGGCGTCTTCACTGGAGACCTCGGCGGGAACCGGCTCAAATGAGTAAACATTTTCCAGTGCCAGGTTCCACGGATGGCCGGGCCCGAAAGGATACTCATCCTGACGGAAGTTAAAATAGGTAAAACGTGAGGGAGTAATCACCGAATCATGCCCCTGTTTGGCCGCTGCGATTCCGCCCTCGAAGCCTCGCCAGCTCATTACCGTCGCGTTCTCGGTCAGGCCGCCTTCGAGGATCTCATCCCAGCCGATCAGCTTTCGCCCCCTTTCGTTTAGAAAATCCTCAATCCGGGACAAAAACCAGCGGCTAAGCTGCTCCTCATTTTCGAGCCCCTGTTCGCGAATTCGCTGCTGACATTTCGGACAGTTTTCCCAGGCATGCTTTGGCACTTCATCGCCGCCAATGTGGATATATTCGGAGTCAAACAGTTCGAGGACCTCGGTAAGGACACCGGTAAGGAAGGCAAACGTCTCTTCATTGCCCGCGCAGTAGATATCCCTGCTGACGGCGGCCTCGGTGAGCACCTCGTAAGGTCCGCCTGTGCAACCCAGGTTCGGATAGGCCGCCAGCGCCGCGGAACTGTGGCCGGGCATCTCGATCTCCGGAACAACGGTAATACCGCGGGCCTTTGCATACGCAACAATCTCTCGGACCTGGTCCTGGGTATAGTATCCGCCGTATCGACTGCCGTTATCATGATTGAGGCCGATCCTCTGGTTATGCATAAAGCCAATGGGCGTTCGCCACGCGGCAACTTCGGCAAGCCGTGGATATTTTTTGATCTCGATCCGCCAGCCCTGGTCCTCGGTCAGGTGCCAGTGGAAGATATTAAGCTTATACAGGGCCATAATGTCCAGATATTTTTTGATAAACTCAACGGGCATGTAATGCCGGCACACATCCAGGTGCATCCCCCGCCAGGAGAATCGCGGCCGGTCGTGAATAGACATGCACTGAATTTCTCCACCGCTGTTCTCTGGGCTGCTCCCCTCAAAAAGAAGCTGGATCAGTGTGGCCCCGCCGTGGAGAAGGCCCTGCACATCTGCCGCAGTGATCAGGATTCGCTCCGGCTCAATTTTCAGTCGATAGCCCCCCTGCTCCGTTTTCAGGCCTTGATCCAGTTCAAGAATGATCCGGCCCCGGGCAGCAGCAATCGATCTTTCCTGCGTAACGACACAGGGTAAATTCGTAAAAAATACAATCTGCTCCTGAAGGATACGGGCGGCAGACTCAGTCTTCCTGGGCGCAACGACGGCCAGACCCTCACAAGACCAGGTAAAAACACCTTCATCCATTGAAACCTCAACCGGTTTGGGAATTACATTAATCATGTCCGTCTCCTTGATATCTACCGGGCGGGCCTGCCCGAAAAGCATCGGCACAACCCCAATCAAAAGTACAATCCAAATCCGTTTGCTGCGCATATCTGTGCCCCTTTTGTGGATGAATTATTTCATGAATTCAATTTTCGCATGCTTTTCAACCAGGTGATAGCGGGTAATCGGAAGCCTGGGATACACCGACAGCTCCTTTTTTGCATTCGCAGGGTCGCCAAGATAATTATAGCGGCCGATCAGGACCTGCCAGGGATCGCTGCCGGGCCCGAATGAATAGCCGTATTTGCCAAGGTCTTTTCGTGAAATCCGCATCTCCCCGGTCCAGTAACGGTCCCTGTCAGAGGAATCATTCAATGTACCGCTGACCTTTGCCGCCACGGTCAGGCCCATCTCTTTGTCCGGCTTGATATCCGAGGCCCGCATCGGGAAGAAAAAGCACGTCTTGTGCTGTTTGGGCGTTACATACATTTCCCAGTAATACGCTTCATAAGAAGGCCGCAGAAACACCTCGCACAAATCGCCCATGCGGTAATGATGCTCATGATCCTCGGTTCCATGAGCCTGGATATCCCAATCCTCAAATTTACATGCCACGTAAAAAGAATCATCGTCCCAGGCAAACCAGACGTGTCCATCCTGGGTAAGAACCTCCCCGCTTTCTACCTTGTCCTCAGGCAGACACAGCGTATACATCTTGCTCTGCTGCCATACGGGATCATCGAGAACACCATCGAGTTTAACCGGGGTGGAACTATACTGCGCCGTGACCACCGGCAGGCCCTCCACCGTCTGCCAGGGCAGGGGCTTTCGCTTACACTCACAGCCGACACAGATAAGCACCAGCAGGGAAATCACCACAGCAAGACTTCGTCGCATACAAAAGACTCCTTTCCACGGAAGCCGGCTTATTCAGCTTCCTCCTCTTCTTCATCGTACGAATGTGTCTGTGAACCGGGCAAATGGCCGCTGAGGACCATTCCCACCGGCTTTAAAGTATCAAACTGAAGCAGAACGATCCGAATCACCGCCGTCACGGGCACCGCCAGGAACATCCCCGGAATCCCCCAGAGCAGTCCCCAGAAAGACAGGGCCAGTAAAATCGTAACCGGGTGAAGGTGCAGCCCGGAGCC
>CAYVUI010000150.1:0-8471 GCA_964454745.1 uncultured Pirellulales bacterium
ATTAATACCGCACACGTTGAGTACGAGACGGAGAACCGTCACTACGCTCACGTTGACTGTCCGGGTCACGCGGACTATGTAAAGAACATGATCACCGGTGCGGCCCAGATGGACGGTGCGATCCTGGTGGTTGCGGCCAGTGACGGCCCGATGCCCCAGACTCGCGAGCACATCCTCCTGGCTCGCCAGGTTAACGTGCCGAAGATCGTTGTTTTCATGAACAAGGTTGACCAGGTGGACGATCCGGAGCTGATCGAGCTGGTAGAAATGGAGCTTCGTGAACTTCTGGACGCTTACGAATTCCCCGGTGACGAGATTCCGATCATCCAGGGTTCTGCCCTGGCTGCCTTGGATTCCGAGGGTAAAGATGACGAGGCTTGCAAGTGCATCGACGAGTTGATGGCGGCTGTGGATGAGTACATTCCGATTCCGGAACGCGCGGTCGACCAGGACTTCCTGATGCCGGTTGAGGACGTGTTCAGCATTAAGGGCCGCGGTACCGTGGGTACCGGCCGTATTGAGCGCGGTATTGTGAAGGTCGGTGACGAAGTGGAGATCGTTGGTCTGTCTGACGAGGTTCGCAAGACGACGGTTACCGGTGTTGAGATGTTTAACAAGACACTGAACGAAGGCCAGGCGGGTGACAATGTGGGCCTGCTGGTTCGTGGTGTTGAAAAGAAGGATATGGAACGCGGCCAGGTGGTTGCCAAGCCGGGTTCGATCACGCCTCACACGCACTTTATTGCCGAGGTTTACGTCTTAAAGAAAGAGGAAGGCGGGCGTCATACCCCGTTCTTCGCGGGCTACCGTCCGCAGTTCTTCTTCCGTACGACGGACGTAACCGGTGCGGTAAACAAGATCATGAGCCGCGAGGGCAAAGAAGTTGAAATGTGTATGCCCGGCGACAACATCGAGATGGAAGTAGAAATTATTTCCAAGATCGCGATGGAAGACGGTCTTCGTTTCGCCATTCGTGAAGGCGGCCGTACGGTAGGTGCGGGTGTTGTCACGAAGGTTATTAAATAAGGTATTTGATTTGAACGGCTCTTGTCCTGCCGGGTCGGCAACCCCGGTCCGGCGGGGGAGTCTTTTGGAAACCAGCTCCCGGGCCGGGCGAAGCCTGGTCTTTAGAGGGTTTGTAGAATGGCAAAAGCTGTAAAACGAGAAAATGTCTGGCTTGAATGTAAGGAATGCGGCAGCCGGAACTATCGGACGAGTGTGAATGTGCAGGGCGGCGTGCCCAAACTGACTCTGAACAAGTTCTGCCGGGCGGAACGCAAGCGCACAGAGCACAAGATCCGCAGGAAATAACTTTCAGGCCAGTAGCTCAATTGGGAGAGCAACGGTCTCCAAAACCGTAGGTTGGGGGTTCGAATCCCTCCTGGCCTGTTTTGGCATGAGGGTTTTTGAGCCGGGATGCTGATGCGGCAGCGGTTGAACGCGAGATTGAGTTTGATCTTAAAGAGTGGACGGCAGTATTTATGGAAATGAAAATTTATAAAAGCGGTCAGGGATACAATACCCGGTTATGGACGGGTATTATTCTGTTCGCGATTATTGCAGTGGGCTGTTATCGTCTTCACGGGATTCTGGCCGAGAGCAATATCTGGGTTCAGAACCTGGTTCCGGCCGTTCTTTGTGCGGGCCTTGGATTTGTGATTTTCTGGATCCTGAATAAGCCGAATATCGCTGATTTTATGATCGCATCGGAAGGGGAGATCAAGAAGGTTTCCTGGTCGAGCCGTACGGAGATTGCGATTTCGACGTTTATCGTGATCCTGGTTGTCGTGCTGATGTGTATTGTGCTTTGGCTGGTGGATATGGGATTCCAGCTTCTGTTTCAAAGCATTGGAATCTATTAACCGCAAGCGTGTCTGGAGGACATGACCGTGGCCATGCAATGGTACGTATTACGCGTAGCCTCAAACAAGGAAGAACAAGTCCGTGACTCACTGACGCATAAGATGAAAGTCGAGGGCGTCGAGCGGGTTGGGCGGATCATGGTGCCTGTTGAACAGGTCAAGCGGATTCGCGCGGGCAAACAGCGTGTGCATAAGCGCAAGCTGTACCCGGGGTATGTCTTCATGGAAATGGAACCGAGCGATGACGGGCGTATTCCCGACGAGGCCTGGTTTATTATTAAAGAAACGATGGGCGTAGGTGATTTTATCGGTACGGAGGGGATTCCGACGCCGATGCGTGACACGGATGTCGCGAAGATGCTCCAGGAAGTGGAGAAGCCCGAAGATTCGCCGAGTATCAAGGTGGACTTTGAGAAGGGCGATGTTGTCAAGATTCGCGAAGGTGCGTTTGAGAACTTCGAAGGGAGTGTCGAAGAGATCGACCCGGAACGCGGAATTGTAAAAGTGATTGTAACGATATTTGGACGCAGTACTCCGCTGGATATCGAGTACTGGCAGATCGAGAAGGTCAGTTAGGGATTGGGCCGACTCGGCAGGGCGCGAGAGAGCAAAGGGTAATTCGATGGCAAAAGAAATCACGGGAAAAATTAAACTCCAGGCCCCGGGCGGCCAGGCGACACCGGCACCTCCGATTGGACCTGCACTGGGTCAGCATGGTGTGAATATCGGTCAGTTTGTACAGCAGTTCAACGAGCGGACACGTGAACTCAACGGGACGACGGTTCCGGTAGAGATTACGGTGTACGGCGACCGCAGTTTTGATTTTATCGTCAAGAGCCCCCCGGCGGCGGTTCTGCTCAAGCAGAAAGCCGGCCTGGCCAAGGGCAGCGGTGTTCCGAACAAGGAAAAAGTGGGCAAGGTGACCAAGGCACAGGTCCGCGAGATTTCGGAAATGAAGATCAACGACCTTAACGCTTTTGATATGGACCACGCGGACCGGATCATCGAGGGTACGGCCCGCAGCATGGGGATCGAAGTCGAGTAGCTCTTTTTGAGGTGACGGGGGAATGGTCTTCACGGGCCATTGCCACAACATACGAATTTGGATCGCGTACCACGGCGAGAACAGTGGGAGAGTAAAAGATGTTTTATTCGCGGAGAAAATGTTATGAGATCTCGAAGTAAACGATACAAAAAGGATGCTGAACAGGCCAGCCAGGAAGTATTACAGCTTCCGGACGCGGTCAAGAAGATCAAGTCTTTCGCCACGACCAAGTTCGATCAGAGTGTGGATTGCGTGATGCACCTCGGGATCGATCCCAAGCAGGCGGACCAGATGATTCGCGGTTCGATCAGCCTTCCCAACGGAATCGGCAAGAGCAAGAAGGTAATTGCCTTTTGTGAAGAAGCGGACGAAGCGAAGGCCGCCGGAGCGATCGAAGCCGGTGCAGATGAACTGGTGGAGAAGGTCGCGGGCGGATGGATGGATTTTGATGTGGCGATCGCCTCTCCCAAGCTGATGGGCAAGGTCGGTAAGCTCGGTCGTGTCCTGGGGCCGCAGGGCAAGATGCCTTCTCCCAAGAACGGGACCGTCACGCCGGAAGTCGTGACCGCGGTCAAGGAGTTCAGTGCCGGTAAGATCGAGTTTCGCAATGACTCGGGCGGCAATGTTCACGCGGTTGTCGGCAAGGTGAGTTTTGATGAGCAGAAGCTGCTGGAGAATGTCCAGGCGTTTATCAATCATATTCTCGGTATGCGTCCGGCCAGTACAAAGGGTGCGTTTGTCAAGCGAGTCTGTTTGAGTGCGACGATGAGTCCGAGTGTAAATGTTTCGGTTTCGTAACGGCCGGGTAAACCTGGCGAGACTATAAAGGTGCGATTATGAGCAAATTTGTAAAAGAATTAATTCAGCAGGAATACGAGAAGGCCTTTGAGGGGACCCGCTCTTTTGTCGTGGTAAGTACCAAGGGCATTACGGGCAATCAGAATAACGAGATGCGCGGCGAGTTGTCCAAGAAGGACATTAAGCTGGCCGTGGTCAAGAATTCGCTGATGCGCCGGGCGCTGACGAAGCTGGACCTGGCCGCGGCGTCGAGCCTATTCATGGCCGGTCCGTGTACGATTTGCTACGGCGGTGACAGCGCGGTGGATATTGCCAAGGAACTGGTGGATTGGGCGAAGAAGCTCAAGGTGATGGAACTTAAGGGTGCCTTCATCGAGGGCACGATCATGGAGGGTGAAGAAGGGGTCAAGGACCTCTCGAAGATGCCGACGCGTGCGGAGCTCCAGGGTCAGATTGTTACGCTTGCTCTCTCTCCGGGCCGCAAGGTGGCCGGTGCGATTGCCGGACCTGGCGGACTCGTGGCCGGGTGCATCAAGGGACTGGTCGAAAAGCTCGAAGACGAAGCGGCCTGATTGGTTTACTAAACAGGATATTGGATACAAATATTTGTTTTGCGGCTGCCCCGGCACCGGGTTAAACGAGACGGCGTAGTTTCGGCACCTGCGAGACGAAAAATAAATAAACAGGAGTTTTTGAAATGACAGAAGAAGCAGCAGTACAGGAAGGCACCGCGAGAGAATTCAGCGCGGAAATCAAGGAAATGGGTGACAAGATTGTCCAGTTGAACCTCATGCAGGCCCAGGAGCTTGCTGATTATCTTAAGGAAGTTCATGGTATCGAGCCGGCCGGCGGCGGTGCGGTTATGGTTGCAGGCCCCGCGGCAGGCGGCGCAGAAGGCGGCGAAGCGGAAGAAGAAAAGACCAGCTTCGACGTGGTTCTCAAGGAAGTCGGCGACAAGAAGATCCAGGTCATCAAGGAAGTCCGCGGCCTGACGGGTCTGGGCCTCAAGGAAGCCAAGGAACTGGTGGACAATGTGCCCAAGCCGGTGAAGGAAGGCGTCAGCAAGGACGAAGGCGAAGAGATCAAGAAGGCGCTGGAAGCGGCTGGCGCGACAGTCGAGCTTGCGTAGTTTCGCCGCGTTTTTTGCGGGATGGGAATGTGAAACACAGGAAAAACCCGCAAAAAATGAACAAGAAAGAAGATCAGAGAGTATTGGAGAGGTTCGCAGCTTCTCCAATACTTTCTTGCAGTTTACAGGACGAATGAAAATAAACGGACCTTATAACGGGAGCACAGGATGAGTCAACGGCCCACAAGGATTTTCGGACGACTCGGGGACGCGATTGACATTCCCAACCTGATTCAAGTACAACGGGAGAGTTTCTCACGTTTTCTGCAGCGGAAAGCACCGATGCGGGAGCGGGATCAGAAGGTGGGGGTCGAGGCACTGTTTCGAGAAGTATTCCCGATCGTCAGTTATGACAAAACGATGCAGCTCGAGTACATGGGGTATGAACTGGAAAAGCCCCGTTACACTCCGCAGCAGTGTCGGGAACTTCGCCTGACGTACGGCTACCCGCTGAAGGTCTTTTGCCGTTTGACGCGTCAGCAGGCTGACGACATCCCTGAGCAGGGGATTTATCTCGGCGAGATACCGGTGATGATCGGCGGGGGTGAGTTTATCATCAACGGTGCCGAGCGTGTGATCGTCAACCAGCTTCACCGCAGCCCGGGTGTGGATTTTGTGGTGGAAAGCAAGGAAAGTGACCGTGTTCTTCACGGTGGGCGGATTATCCCTGAACGCGGCAGCTGGATTGAGATCGGCGTGACCAAGAAGGACGTTCTTGTCGTTCGTATTGACCAGTCGAGCAAGATTCCGGCGACGACCTTCCTTCGCGCGATGAAGGAGGAGTTCGGTTCGACCGAAGAGATTATCCGGATGTTCTACTCGACCAAGAAGGTCAAGGCGGCCAAGCTGGACCCGATGATGTGGTCGGTAGGGCCGATTGTGGATATGGAAAGCGGCGAGATTCTCGTGGAAGCGGGCGCGCAGCTCGGTGAAAACGTCGCGGTGATCCAGGAGAGCGAGATTGACTCGGTTGAAATCATCGAAAAGGTGCAGGACCCGCTGATTTTGAATACGCTGGCCGAGGATGACTGTGAATCACACGAAGACGCGGTATTGAAGCTCTATATGCGGCTGCGTCCGGGCAACCCGGCCAAGCTGGATAAGGCCAAGACGCTCTTCGAGGAAAAATTCTACGATGAGAACCGTTACCGCCTGGGCAAAGTGGGACGTTTCCGCCTGAACCGGAAATTCAAGGCAGAGGTTCCGGAGACGGAAATGACGCTTCGCCCGGAGGATTTTCTCCATACGATGAATTATATCATCGGGCTGCGTAACAACATTGGGCAGGTGGATGATATTGACCATCTCGGGAATCGGCGCTTACGTACGATTGACGAGCTGGCGGCTGACGAGATCCGCAAGGGTCTTTTGAAGCTTCGCCGGACGGTGCAGGAACGCATGAGCATGAAGGATCCGGAATCTGTGACACGGATCGCGGACCTGGTTAACAGTAAGAGCGTTTCTTCCAGTATCGAGTATTTCTTCGGCCGGGGCGAGCTTAGCCAGGTGGTGGACCAGACCAACGCCCTGAGCCAGTTGACGCATGAGCGTCGTTTAAGTGCGCTGGGGCCCGGCGGTTTGAACCGTAAGCGTGCGGGCTTTGAGGTTCGTGACGTGCACATCAGCCACTACGGCCGTGTGTGCCCGATTGAGACGCCGGAAGGACCGAACATCGGCCTGATCGTTTCGCTGGGTATTTTCTCGGCGGTGGACGATTACGGGTTTTTGATTACCCCGTACCGGGTGGTCCGCGACGGCAAGGTAAGCGATGAGCATATGTACCTGCGTGCGGACGAGGAAATGGAAAAGATTTTTGCTCCGCCGGGTGTAGTCAATCCGGAGACGAACGAACTGGTCAAAGGACCGGTGGTTGCGCGTGTACAGGGTGACCTGGCACAGGTTGACAGCAGCGAGGTCGACTTTGTGGATATTTCGCCCAAGCAGACGGTTGGGATTTCGGCAAGTTTGATCCCGTTCCTTTCGCACGATGATGCGAACCGTGCCCTGATGGGTTCGAACATGCAGCGTCAGTCGGTGCCGCTGCTGGAAACCGAGGTGCCGCTGGTCGGTACCGGCATGGAACAGCATGTGGCCAAAAATTCGAGCATGGTGGTCCTGGCGGAAAATGACGGAACGGTGACCGCGGTGGACGCGAACCGGATCGTGATTAACAGCACCGATGAATATGACCTGATGAAGTTCAAAGGTCTTAACGAGCGTACGTGCCTGAACCAGAAGCCGATCGTGGAGATCGGTCAGAAGGTCAAGGCGGGTGAGGTGATTGCCGACGGCGGCGGAACGCAAAACGGGATTCTGTCCCTGGGCCGCAATGTGCTGGTCGCGTTTATGACGTTTGACGGCTTCAACTTTGAGGACGCGATTATTATCAGTGAACGGCTGGTGAAGGACGATACGTTTACCAGTATCCATATCGATGAGTTTGACGTGGAGATTCGCGAGACCAAGCTGGGCCGCGAGGAATTCACGCGGGATATTCCCAATGTCAGTGAGAAGGCGCTTCGCAACCTCGACGAAAGCGGGATTGTCCGCGAAGGAACCCGTGTGTGTGCGGGTGATATCCTGGTTGGTAAGGTTTCGCCCAAGAGCAAGACGGAGCTGACGCCGGAAGAAAAACTGCTGCACGCGATTTTCGGCCGTGCCGGCGAGGATGTGAAGAATGATTCGCTCGAGATGCCCAGCGGCTATGAGGGTGTGGTGATTACGACCCGCCGGTTTACCCGCCGCGGCGCAGCGAGTGATGAGCAGAAAAAGGCTCTCAAAGAGCAGATGAAACGCTACGAAGAGGATATGATTCGTCGCGAAATCGTTCTGTTCAAGCAGATGATGGACGAAGTGCATGAGACGTTCGAGATTGATGTGGTGGACCCGACGACGCGGCAGAAGCTCGGTGCCAGCGAGGATCCGGACGTGATTTATGAGCAGATCGAGAATTTTGATGTTTCGTGGGTCAAGCCTGCTGCGATCCGTGACGAGGTGCAGACGAAGGTGCTCGACAAGTACTGGCCGCGGATCGTAGATTTGCAGGAAGACAAGAAACACACGCTTGAGCGCATGAAGCACGGCGATGAACTGCCCAGCGGTGTACTCGAGATGGTGAAGGTCTATGTCGCGACCAAGCGGACGCTTTCGGTGGGTGACAAGATGGCCGGCCGGCATGGTAACAAGGGTGTGATCGCCAAGATTCAGCCGGAAGAAGATATGCCGTTCCTCGAAGACGGAACACCGGTGGATATCTGTTTGAATCCGCTGGGCGTACCGAGCCGTATGAACGTGGGCCAGATCCTGGAAACGCACCTGGGCTGGGCGGCAAAAGTTCTTGGCTTCAATGCCGTGACCCCGGTCTTTGACGGCGCAAGTGAAGAAGATATCGTCAAGGTGACCCAGGACGCGAACGCTCATATGGTGGCCCGGGCCAAAGAGCTTGAGGAAAAGAAAGAAGCGCCGCCGGCGGATGAAATTTTTGCCCAGGTGCCCGATGACCTCAAGACGCAGATTTTTGACGGGCGCACGGGTGAGCCTTTCGGGCAAAAGGCGACGATCGGCTACATTTATATGCTCAAACTGCACCACCTGGTGGATGACAAGATCCACGCGCGTGCGACCGGGCCGTACAGCC
>CAYVUI010000151.1:0-8431 GCA_964454745.1 uncultured Pirellulales bacterium
CGCCTGAGAAACTCAGTAAAATAGAAATTAGGGCTTATTCAGCAAGCCCTAAGTAATTCAAAGTGCTTCAGCTTTTCTGGTCCGACTTCAGTCGGCAAGTCTTTTATTATCCGTATATTTATACGAAAAGTTTTAGAAAACAAACTACCTGAAAACATTGTGGTCATGGTCCCGACAAGGGCACTAATAAACCAATTCTCAATCGATATAAAAAATGACTTTAAAGGCATATTCGACTCACATACTTACAGGATTTCAACAAATTCTAATATCGTTGATTATGTAGAAGATGGAGACACCAGATATGTGTTCATTTTAACTCCAGAACGACTCTTGAGCTATTTATCAAGAACCGACAATCCCCCTCTAGGATTCCTCTTTGTCGATGAAGCACATAAACTCACTATAGAAAATGACTACCGTAGTATTGTAGCATATAATGCCATCGAAAGAGCATTGAGACGCCATCCCAATATTAATTTATATTTCTCATCTCCAAATGTAGCAAACCCCGAAATATTTTTAAAAGCCTTTAAAACATGTAACAACAGTTTAGATTACGAAAGATTTGACTTCACGCAAGAAAGTCCCGTGGCACAAAATCGCTTTTTTATTGATTTGTCGAAAAATGAAGTGTGGCAATATATTGATGGCAATCCCATATTGATTGAGAATAGTCTCATTCATAAATTAGATGATTGTGTCGATCTACTGTTGTCAATCGGAGATGATAAACACAACATCATTTACTGTAACACGAAAAACAGTACATTGGATTATGCAATTCAGGCTTGTGACAAAATGAAGCTTAACGATTTAGCAAAACCATCCAAAACTACTACTAGAGCAATAAAGCAAATCAAATCTTACATTCATGAAGAGTTTTATCTCGCCAAATTTTTATCAAAAGGTGTCGCATATCACTACGGCAATCTTCCTCAAATAATCAGGAATATTATCGAATCTTTATATCGTCAAGGAGAAATCAAGTATCTCTTTTGCACATCAACGCTCTTAGAAGGCGTCAACTTGCCCGCTAAAAATGTTTTTATTATTAAAAAAGGACATGGACGCAAAAGAAATCTATTACCGATTGATTTTAAGAATCTGGCTGGTCGAGCAGGGAGATTGGGTATAGAATTATCTGGAAATGTAATTTGTGTTGGGCACAACGACAATGATTGGGACAAGCAGGATATCTGCGGTGATCAAGAAAAGATTGAACTTGAAATTTCTATTAAAACTCGAATTGACCGTAATCTTCGGAAAATTTCTAAGATACTAGAAAATCAAGACATCTCAGGAACTGAAACAGAGAAACAAATCTTAAAATATATCGCCAATATAATTTGCCTAGACACTATGAGCTTGCAATCAGACTATCAAAGTCCTGTCATTACCCAACTTATTGAAAATAAAAAAGAAAAAATAATCGAATATGCAAAACAAAAAACTGCAGAAATTACAAGCCCTATTGAATTATTAGAGGCAAGCGGAAGCATTGATTTAATCCTTCAAGACAGCTTATATAAAGAATTGAAAGAGAAACCAGAAAAATTGCCATCCAAAATTGATTATGCTACTTGTTTGGCTTGGTTAGAAAAGTTATTCGAAATATATAAATGGGAGAGCACAGAACCTAAGCTCAAGTCTAAGAATTCACTAAAATATTATGCAATGCTGACGAATAAATGGATTAACGGTTTTTCTTTTAGTCAAATCATTAAAGAAGGCATTTTATTTAATGATGAAAACAAAAGGCAAATAAAAACTGGCTGGGATAATAATATTCCCAAATATGTCCCATTTGACAAAAGAGACCCGTTTCATATAAACATTTTGGCAAATGATATTATCGATGATATAGAACATCGACTTAGATTTCTTTTTGAAAAATACTTCGATCACTATCATAGAAATCTTACCAACATTTTAGGTGAAGACAAGGCAGGTCCAAATTGGGCACTGTATTTAGAATATGGAACCAAAGACACAACTGTTATTGCCCTACAAAATCTTGGATTATCACGGCATACAGCATCAGAAATACGACGTCAACATTCATCGTGTCTGAATATTGTTGATGGTAAACTACACGGGATTAACCGTGTTGAACTTCTCCTGAGATTTAATAGGGATTCGCTTGAATATGATGAAATATCTACTTTTCTTTAAATATGGTTGTTCAGCGAAAATCATTCCCCTTTTGGCGACAGTTAAAGTTTTTGGACAATATATAGATGTGGACTAAATCGGCAGAGAATTCGGGCTTTGAAAAAGCTCAAAAAAGCGGTTAAAATATCAAAATATTGACGAAAAATAAGAAAATACTTTGAAAAGAGGCATATAAAAAGATTCAGATTTCCTAACCTTATCTGAACCTTTCGTGATTTATTATTGTTAATTTGTTCTTGCGTTGCATATAACATTTGTTATAATTCGCATTCGGTTCTCAATCTAACTTATGCGAAGTTTTCTATGCTGTTGCAGAAGGCCAAAATATGACGAGCAAAAATTATACCTTTCCTGAAATTGTAAAGGAAATCAGATCTCAACTTGGAATAAGCCAGCAGGAATTAGCGAATGATCTTGGTATAAGCTTTGCGACTGTGAACAGGTGGGAAAACAACCAAACTAAACCCTCCAAACTAGCGAAAAATCAACTTAAGATATATTGCAAAAAAATGATAGAAGCAGGAAGGCTAAATATGGCAGGGAATTGCCTATGAGTTATCTTAAAGCTTTATATAGAGAGTTGGATTTTAAGAGCGGTGATCTTCTAGCTGCAACCGGTCAGCCCTCATCCAGCCATAATCAAAGTGATTGGTTAGAGAAAGGCGAATGGCTCTCAGCGGCAAAGTTAGCAGGTGCTGAAAAAGTTTATTTTATTAATAATAATCCTATCGCTATATTTGCTGAGAGTGAGGAGGGGTTAGAAAATAAAATTAAAATGTTTAATCGTATTTGGTGCCTTGCACGTCCAAGATTACTTTTTTTGTCGACCCCCGGTGAATTGACTGTTTATGATTTAGCTCAAGAGCCAATTGATGAGAAAAATATAAAAGAATACCGAAAACTAAAACACCTTAAGATTGTTAATGATATAACACTAGTTGCAAAACAGTTGAAATCTTTTCATCGTAACCATCTGGATTCGGGCAGTCTTTTTTCAGATAGCAGATTCGGGGATTTGAGAAACAGAGCAGACAAAGCTTTGATTCGTGACTTAAAAACTGTTCGGAAAGAATTGCTTGAAGCTGGGCTAAATGGTAAGAATACAAAATACGCACACGCACTAATTGGGCGTTCCATTTTTATTCGCTATCTTGAAGACCGAGGCGTTCTTACAGAAAAATATTTCCGAAATATTGCTTGCAGGCGAAGTGGTTGGACCAACTATCTAAATCAACCTCAAAATCGGAATGGGTTAGATTTATCTGGGGACAATGTTTATTATCCTAGAATACTAACAGACAAAGATTTCACCTATGAATTATTCAGACAATTAGCAATTGATTTTAATGGTGACATGTTTGCAGAATCCAACTTAGAAGAAGAAGCTAAAATAGTAAGTCAACAACACTTAGTCAAGATACAAGACCTGCTCTATGGCGATGTTGGAAAACAAAAACAATTGTTTTTCTTCTCATATCATTTCGACATTGTACCAATCGATTTAATCAGTTCGATTTACGAGGAATTTTACCATAGCACAACAATCGCCAAAGAGAAAAAAAGCAAGGCTAGACAGGATGGAGCATACTATACACCTCCGGCCTTAGCTGAATTTGTTGTGTCCAGGGTCTTGAATAAAAATAGTCTTAGGAAAAAACCTCGTGTTTTAGACCCTGCTTGTGGCTCAGGCATTTTTTTAGTAGAGGCGTTCAGGAGAATTGTTCGTTATAACTGGTTCAAAAACAAACGATCTTTATCTTTTGATGAAATGCGAACAATATTGAAAGATCAAATAGCAGGCATCGAAGTTAATCCTGAAGCTGCTAAAATAGCAGCGTTTAGCCTTTATTTAGCACTATTACATTATTTGGAACCGCCCGCGATTACTGAAATTAAAAATCGAAAAGAGAAACTACCACATTTGCTGGCGTCAGACAGCCGAGGCCAAAATCACTTCCATTCAATTTTACCAATAAGTGCCTTTGATCAAAAAAGCATCGAAGAAAATCCTCTATTGAAAGATAGGTTTGGTGATAATTGTGCAGATATTATTGTCGGTAATCCTCCTTGGGGAAATCCGGGGAAGAAAGCAGATTCGGAGACTAAAAGACGCCATCAAGAAATGCTTGAATGGTGTAATAGTCATAAAAAACCTATCGGCGACAAAGAACCATGTCAGGCATTTTTGTGGCGTGTAGAAAACTTCCTTAAACCCAAAGCAAAAGCATCCATGCTTGTGCCAGCAGGCATTTTATTTAAACATCACCCAAAGACTCACTCTTTTAGAGGTAAATGGTTGTCACAATCATGCTTAGAAGAGATTGTGAACTTTACACTTGTAAGAAAATTATTCTTTGAAGGAGGCGATTCGCCATTTTTAGCAATTCGTTTTTCTAACAATCTACAAGAAGATCGTCCAGTTACCCATTGGAATGCTCGTCAAATTATCGCTATTGGCAAAACTCAATCTGTCGTTCTTTCGGTTCATGATAGAACTCTCATCATGAACAAAGATCTAAATGATTCGTCGTTCTGGAAACAGATGTTTGTGGGAGGTTCTTTAGATCATAATATGATTTCAGAATTAAAGCACTGTCATTCATTGCTATTAGATTTTGTCGATCGGGAGAAAGTAGGCCAAGGATTCAAATTATCTCCACCTCAAATACCTGCCCCAGAACTAAGTTCGCTTCCGTATCTTCCCATACAACAGTTTTCCAGATACGATAAACTTTCAGGATTCACGTCCTCGCCAAATAAAGTTTACAGAAAGGGCAATGTCAATGCTTACCGAGGCAATAGGATTCTCATAAAACGGGGAATTAGCGAACGTGGAGATATAAAAGGACAAATTGTATGTCGCTATAGTTCAGAGGCTTTTGTTTTTAGCAGTGCTCTAATTGGATTGAGCCTTTTAAGAAATAATCCTTGCGAATATAAGTTACTTCTTGGGATTCTCTGGTCCTCTTTTGCTAGATATTATTTTTTTATGATTTCGTCAACATGGGGGATTTGGCATCATGAAATTGATATTGATGATGAACTTCTTCAGTTCCCCGTAGTTCTTGATTTAAATCATTATGCCGCGAAAAAGATCATTAAAACTGTTGACAATCTCCGCAATTACCATCCCAAGGAACGAACTTTATTAAATCCTAAAGGGCAAACACCTGCACAAATAAAATCTCAACGCCGGCGTTGGGAAAAGCAATTGGATAAAGATGTATTTGATCTTTACGGCCTTTCAGAAGAACAGCGGGATTTGGTTCGTGATTGTTGTGATGTTACTCTTCCGTTCTTTTATAAGCATTTCGATAGCCTTGGAATCGAGAAGGCAATTAATGAAGATAATGACACTTTATGGATGGAGCAATATATTAATATATTTGCCAATCGCTGGAAACCATACTTAGGTAACAAAAAAGAGATGCGTGCAGAGCTTCATATTGGTGCACACGACAACATGGTTGCTGTCGAATTTTACCCTACTGACAATGACGATCCATGGGAAATGCAGCCCAAATATGATTGGGAAATATTTCTTGAACAAATTGGGGATAATTTGCCCAGACGAATGGGATCATCACAGATTATTTTAGATGGCCTTGTTCATTGCGTAACTAATGATAGTGTTATTATTATCAAAAGAAATATTAAGCGATTATGGACCCGTAGCCTTGCCAGAGAAGATGCAGATTCTACAATTACTAAACATATGCTTAATCTTCAGAAAAAGAAAGGAGGGAGCTGATGGCTCGCTACAGTCTTCCCTCTTCTTTTGATATAATGTGGCAACGGCATGAAGACTGTTATGTTGAAGTTTTTTTTAGAGTTCTTGCGGAACTATCATTACAAAGTTCAATCAAGGGTGATGAAGACATTATTTCAGAGTCACTGTGTCCTATAGTCGCAAAAGTTTGTTTAGAAATGGAGCGATCTAGATACGGTGAAATCCGGCATCCGATTTGGGAAGCTCCTAAGCAACCTACAACAGAAGAAGATCTGAATGATGGCAATCAGAAGCGGCCAGATTTTACCTGTTCTCTTCATAACTCAAATGCTGCCACAGCCGATGAACATGAAATTCCGTTCCATGTCGAATGCAAACTTCTTGGTGAGCCAACAAGCTCTAGTTGGATTTTGTGCAAAAACTACGTCACAAATGGGATATCTCGATTTGATAATCAGACACATGAATATGGTAAACAAGCTAAATCAGGAATAATGATTGGCTATATCATTTCGATGACACCTAAAGATATACAAGTTGAAGTCAATAAACATAAAAATAAGAGATTAAGTTATGTCCCTGACCTTTCTTTTTGTTGGACGAATAATACTCTTGTTTGGGAAACAAAAAATGATTTTACCAGAAAACAGGTTAAGCCTTCGAAATTTGCCCTAATCCATCTCTGGGTAGATTTAAGAGCAAACTATGTTAACTAAGGAGGTAATGTGGACAATAAAGTGATAATATTACATAGCGGAGGATTGGATTCTACAGTTTGCATGTTACTTGCATTGGAAGATAAAAAGAAAGTTTTAAGCCTTGGTGTAGATTATGGACAACGTAGTAGAGCAGAGCTTGAATACGCCGCTCGATTGTGTGAAAGGTTTAGTGTTGAGAGAAGAGTACTAAATATTAATTGGGATAAGCCAAAACGAGTAATCCCCAAAGGTCGGTCAATTGATGAGATAGGAAAAGAAGTCTCTTCGGCATTCTTGCCTGGTCGAAATGCTTTGTTTTTAATCCTCGCTTGTTCTGAAGCTATGGGGATAGGAGCATCTGAAGTATGGACAGGTATCAATTCGGTTGATTATTCAGGATATCCTGATTGCCGGCCTGAGTTTTTAGAACAATTTAAAAAGATGGTTGACTTAGCAATTCCTGGAGGTCCAGATATCATTGCACCATTGATGTCTCTATCTAAGCCCGAAATTGCAAAAGAGGCATACAGATTAGGTATACGCCAAGGAGATACGTGGAGTTGCTATCGGCCACAGAACACTGCTAATGGATATGAGCCTTGTGGGCAATGTGATGCATGTATTTTGCATAAATATGCATGGAAACATGCAGAAGATTGAGTTCAATTGTAAACAGGAATGATTTAATGGCAAAGATATGCCTTGTATCATGTGTTAGTCTAAAAGATACTAAAAAGATGAGGGCAGCTGATCTTTATCTCTCACCCCTATTTAAAAAGGCAAAAGAGTACGCCTGTAATAATTTTGACAGGTGGTATATTCTTTCTGCCAAATATGGACTTGTAGAACCAGATGATGTTATTGAACCATATGAAAAAACACTTAATAAAATGTCAAGGCAAGACAGGCGAGATTGGTCTGATGAAATTTTTATTAAACTCAAGGAATGTACAAAATCTAATGATGAAATAACCTTTGTTGCTGGACAACGCTATAGACAAGATTTAGCACCTCTTCTTGAAAAGCGGGGAAATAAAATTAAAGTTCCTATGAAAGGGTTAGGCATAGGAAAGCAACTTAAATGGCTAAGCCAAAAGAATCGCATGAAGGGGAGAAAAAAGGACCTCCAAGAGTTTTACAGCCTTCTTCATGATTTAGAGCAATGCTTAGGAGGCAAACGCATTTTCAAAAACTGCAATGGGAAACTCGATTGGCCAGAGAGAGGGGTGTATTTCTTTTTTGAACCCGGAGAATTTAGAATTGATAATCCAAATGAAGATCGAGTGGTTCGTGTGGGCACGCACATGGTGAGCACTGGATCAAGAGCCACTTTTTGGAAGCGATTGCGCACTCATAAAGGAACAGGCGACGGTGGCGGAAATCATAGAGCATCTGTTTTTCGTCTTCATGTTGGTAATGCACTTATTCAACGGTCCAAAGGGGGCATTTCCATGCCCACTTGGAGTGAGGGACAATCTGCTTCGCCAGAAATTAGAGCAGCGGAATTGTCTATAGAAAAAAAGGTTTCTGAATACATTGGGAATATGCAAATATTGTGGCTTAGTGTACCGGACACTGCAGGACCAATGAGCGACAGAGCATTTATTGAGAAAAACTCAATCGCTTTATTATCTGGCCCAATGGGACCAGTTGATACCCCAAGTGATAAATGGCTTGGGAATTTCAGTACTAATGAAGCTGTACAGAAAAGTGGTCTTTGGAATGTAAACTATGTAGATTACTATTATGACAAGAGATTCTTAAAAATACTAAAAATATATATAGATTCTATGACCGGACGTTGTCCTATGCCGACGAACTCTATAGC
>CAYVUI010000152.1:0-8248 GCA_964454745.1 uncultured Pirellulales bacterium
CCAAGCTCGGAATTCATTGAAAGACAAACCGAGTTCGCTTGTTTAAGGACTAGAATTGGCTCATACTTATAGGGAGTTAAGAATTTTCTTGCGATACCATCTTCTAAAGTAAATTCAAAACACACATCTTTAAAGTAATCAAATAATATTTTTGTCCCTTCCTCATCATACCATCTTTTAGGTGTTGCACTTAATCCAAGTCGCAAGCCAAAGCTATCTTGCAAGGCTTTCCGAAGTTTTCTAGCACCTAAGCCATGCACTTCATCTGCAATTAGTAATTTTTGAGTATTTGGTATTTTATCAAATGCATGCAGAAATGAATCTGTGCTTGCTGTTTGATGTACCGCTATAACACACAAATGATTCCCTGTTAGCCGATAATCAGAAATACTGGAACGTAATTCTGTTCTCCATTTTCTGTTTCCTCCCCCACACAATATTGGCCTCAGACCAAATTCTTGACAATCTTTTTTCCACTGCTCAAGCAAGTGTATGTGTGGCACAAGAATAACAATAGCGATCCTATCTTGTTTTTGTAATGTTTTAACTGCAGCACCAAGTGCGGTGAAGGTTTTTCCAGAGCCAGTTGCCATTTCAAATATTCCTTGGCATCCATTATTTTTCCATGCCTCAATTGCAGCTATCTGGTAATCATACAATGTAATATGATTGGGCATTTTTGGCATCACTGGTTCATCGTAAAGAATAGGTGACTGATAAGGCCGAGTCGGTGAATTACGCAGCTTGACAATTTGTTCCCTGATTGCTGTCGGTAACTCAAATGCATAAAACTGGCTATTTCTTCCACTCCACAAATCTTCAAGTCGTTTTACATGTTGATTTACGAACGGTTCTTGGCCTGATTCCCAAGAACGAAATACCGAAAATGCTTCACCATTAAGTGTTCCTTTAATCGAATCGTTAAAGGAACCATGAATTGCAACATAATTACTATCGCTATCACGGAAATATGCAACTTTATCATGATAATCTCCACTTTTGCTATATGCTCTCGGAATAGCAAACCGAATATCAATAAGCTCGTCTGCTATTAGCCATGCAAATGCATTTAAGGTCTGTGATTCTAATGAATCTGAAATTTCATAAATAGATTTTTCAAGATGTTTCCTAAGAGCGTCATTTTCACGAGCTTGCTGTCCAATAACTATAGCCTGCCAATCTTTTTCGTCCAAAATAGGTGACATAATCAATTTAGCGTTACCTCCGTTCTCAATCAAATCAGCTAAACCTTTGGCAGCCAATTTTAGCCAACCGCTCGAAAAGTATCCAACGCCTCGATAATACTCGATAGAACTCTTAAGTAATGGAACTATAAGATCTTCAACTAAATGGTATTCGGAACTATCATAAACATGCTTCAGGTCAAGGTGTTTTAGATTTGGCATATTATTTACCCTCCCAATAACATTCATATTCTGTTAACACTAATCCTTTAGGAGGAGAAAACATTTGAGATGTAAGCTGTTTTTTCACTATACCGTTATCTACCATCCATTGATTTAAGTCAGCTCTGCTGCATCCACCAGAAAAATGATTCCGAACTACATGGCAAACTAGGTCTCCCAAATTAGCAAACGGGCATAAAGAGTAGCCATTGAGCAAATATGCTCTTTTTGCATTACCAAGGAGAATTACTTCCTCTATTTGTCCTGAGACAGAAGCTAATAGTCTACCTGTCCATGAGATGCCGTTATTAAGAGATGGTAGCTGTTCCTCATAAATTTCAAAGACTTCATCCAAATCTCCCGACAAATACCCAGAGGATATCCTTTCATTGTAAGAGTCAATTAGAATGTCTTTAAGTATATGAATCTTTTCTGAATTCCATCCAAGAGTGTTTTCGTGAACTATACAGCGAGGATAATATTCCAAAAGTTGAGACATACCACCAATTCTCGCTCTTGTCTGAACAGCCGAGTAACCTTTCTTCTCAAAATATTCTACACATTCTTCTGCGGTTACCACACTCCCGCGTTTATGGACATAGTTTGATAGTTCTTGGCCTAATGACATAGAAGTATCTTGACCAAGAAGACCGATATGTGGAAATCGCGGAAAATTATATTTGTCAGAGCAAAAATACTGTAAAATCGCATAAAGCATTCTGGCGTTATGTATTTTCAAGTGAGCCAAATAAACTTGATTATTTTTCAAGATTTTATTGACTCCTAATTGTGTAAAGCGATCAAGTTCTTTGTCGATATATTCACATAGGGGCATCAAGTTGATTTTATTGATACCAAGATTGTCAATATGAACAAGCCAGCCTTTTTTTTCTGGAATTATCGAATCAATCCTATTTAAAGCAAGATTTACAAGTGATTTTCGTGTGCCAATTTCATCAATCAACCACTTTTCCAAATCACAACGTTTGACAGCCTCTCCTGCATCTAAAATCCACTGTTCAATATGATCATCTATTGAAGTAGAATTTTCTGGCTTTTCAGGATAAATATAACGGTATCTATCAACGTGAAATCTTTCGAGGTGCAAATTGATTAGAGACGACAGAGCATATTCATTGGGAATTCCGTTACTCATAAATGTTGTACGAAATTCATCATATATGCCTTTGGATGCAATAAACGGAACGGCTGACAATTTATCAGCAAGAATCACTGAAATATATTCAATAATTTCATCCGAACTGATTATACGGCTAGAATGGATAAATTCTCCACGTCCCCAAACCACGCATTCTGGAGAATTGATTAATGCTGCATGAACTTTTTTGGTACTATATTCTTCTCCCAATTCCTTGTTTAGAATGTGTGTCAATTCATCTGGCTTCATAGATGACTGAGCCGCATGAAGAATTGCTTCTACTTTTCTAGGTAAACCACCATTTTGTAATTGCCACATCTTATTTGTATATATATTTTCAGCATCATAAGTCAATCCAAGTTTGTTCGCTTGTTCACACCAGAATTCTCTAGAAAAATTATGGTTGCGATGAGGGCATTCATCGTTAAAAGCAGGTATGCACAAACTACTCACAGATTCTTCTAATTGAACAAATGATATTTGTCCATTGCAGTCGATTTCGATGCTTTCTGCGAAATTATTTGAAAGAGATTCGCAATTTCTACATGGATATTTTATAAGAAATCTCTGCCCGTCAAATTTAAGACTATGATCAATAGGTATATATTTGAGATATTCTGAAAATGTATCACTGCTTACTACTGTTTTCCAGCCCATTTCACGAACAAGGTGAGGCATCGTTTCCTCGATACTAATTATCCCCCCTGAGTTAATCACTACATCTTTTAGAATGACACGCAAACGTTCGATGGCATATCGATTTCTATAATTATTATTAATCTTAGTAAAAGTGGTCTTAATGATTTGTCTTACACGCTCACGGGTGAAACCATATTGAGAAGCGATTTCATCAAGTGTACAAGGTGAGTTGTTTTTTCCTGTCAGTCTTTCAATAACTATTAAAATATGATCCTCTGAGATGTTAGCATTCTCACATAAAAAAAACAAAAAGTCCGCAAATGAATTTGTCTGCCATTCTTCTTTATTTGCTTTAGATTGATATTCAATATAATCCTGAATATCTGAACGCAATGCCTCTAAAGATGATATTCCAAAATTAGGCAGCTTCAAAAAAACCTCAGGATTTACCAGTAGTGTATCTCCTATTGTTTTCAGATTTAGTGCATTTAAAGCTTCTTTACAGCGAGGGGCATTTGCAATATTTTTGATGGGACGGTGAGGGAAGAACTTTTCAGGTATATCAACATTAATTTTTGGCTTGCCATTCCACAACGGGAAGTCTGCAAGTGTCGTATAGGATTTCATGCTACATGTATTATGTTCACATGCTTTTTCAGCTAATATTATTGAATCTTTAAGTTTTTCCCATGCGATCTTACCTGCCCCAGGTATTGCAAATACATCGTCCGGTGTAATAGCTTTCAATTGTGAGAAGTCAGTAATATTCAAATCCTCTAACAGATGGGCTCTTGTCCTTAACGATTTACGAACCATTTCTAAGGCAGCTTTTTCGTCAAACGACAAGACTTGATCATTATTCAAAGATTTTGATAGAGGATATTTATCTGAAGCAGACAACTCCATCTGAGTTAAACGTTTCTGAAGGTGTTTTACTTCTTTCCATGATGTTTCTCCGATAGATCGTGCAGAAAGAAAGGTTTCTCTATCTAGACCCATGAATTCATTTAATGATTTGATAGCCAAAGCATTAAGGCCATTTCTGGTTCTAACGCTTAAACGTTTTTTTAACAATTTCCATAACTCGGCGTAATCACTTGCAACGCCATCTAAACTGTCGGAAGAATTATCAGTTAGACGTGAAACGTCTTCTTGTAATTCTCGTAGAATCGTGGCGGTTCCTTGTCCAACTCCTTCCAAATGTGTTACTTGTGAAACATCAACTAAAAGAAATTCACCAATTGTGGATACACCTAGTCTGCACAAAGCATTCCGAGGCTTTGTTCCTAAGTTTAAAACCGAAATTGGTGATTGTAGCCCTATTTTACTCATACCGCATTTAATGTTTAATCAGTTTCATTGTCCGTAGAGCTTTGACGCACCCATGCATCTACTTCCGACAATTTGAAACGGAGCAAGTTGCCAGCTTTGTGAGCAGGGAACTCCTGCGTTTTTATCCAGCGACGTATGGTCTCTTTATTCACCTTGAGGTGTTGGGACACGTCTTCCATATCTACCCATTGTTCTTGTGTAGCCATTTTTTGTTCTCACTAACTGGAACAGAAATTAATGTTGTCAAATGTGGGTAAATATAGCTCAAATGTGGTCGATTGTCAAGGAGTTTGGCTCTTGCAGGTCAAAAGTGACGAGAAAATGCGATAAAAAGTATTGAAATGAAGCAGTTAATATCCTAAATGACTATAAATAAACGGCTTATGTCGCTACTGTCCATTAAAAAATAAGGAATGCCTTACAAAAGCTAAGATTGAAGAACCGAAAAATTACATTTTTTCGTATTTAACCCGCTCCAACCATGATATTTTATTCAAAAAGCAATAACTGCCTGCTTCGATTTTTTCTGAGTCTCGCTGTTCCTTGATTTGCTTTCAGCCATTGCAGAACAATAGCCAAAGTATGTGCATTAACTTCCTGATTATGTGCTCCAAGAAGTTCGGCTACTTCCCATTCATCAGAGGAAGCAACATACACTATTTCAAGTGTAGCCCTTTGGGGCCAGAGAACGCGATACAGATATACCCATCCTCTGGCAACCAAGCGACAATAATATCTGCGTGCTACACAAGTATTGCCTTGACTAACAGCTTCGTGGGTTAATGACCGAGGACTTGTTAAAGGTAGAATATACTTCGTTGCAGGAAATGGCGGTGGCGGAAAACGATGTCTACGTATTGCTGCATATCTGCCGGATATATTATAATCTTCGATATCTCGAACGCATTCTTCTAATTGATGCAGAGTGTTGAATGTCGGCAATGGTGAGCAGTGTTCGTCGAATTCGATCAGTAATTTAACTGTGGACAGCATACCAACAACATCCGGGCAACAAAAGTCATGCTCCATTCTATGGATATCCCTGAGCATTTTATAGGACATCATAGAGAACAACAAAGGGTCTGACAATATCGCTAGCACCTGCTTACCAATACCACCATGCAGATGGCAAGCTGCCTTCAAATTGGCCGAATCCGCAAAAGTTTCTCGAAGTCCCCATAATGTACCAATGTCAAAAGAATCCCCGCAAATTCGCCCTAAAAAACGCCAGGAACGCTCTGGGAAACGACAGAAGCGAACAATGTCACGGTCTTTCTGACGACACCAATAATGAATTTCAGTATTATTTTGCCCAACAGCCTGTATTAGCATCCATGCAATAAAAGGCCGGCTTTGCCTGAGTTGACTATATTCACATCTGGGTTCAGGCAATAAACCAGACACAGGCCCAAGAATTGTGACATTATCTTCATTTGCTTGCATGCCCTCAATTCATGCTCACTTTTACCGGGATATCAAGTTCAATCAGAGGAATCTATTCATATTATGCCAACTCTTTTTCCATATCGACAATCCTTCTAAGTACGGGCTTATTTTTGCTCATTGTCTGTGCGTCGATTTCGGGATTATTTGACATAACTGTTTCTTTTAGTAAATTGAGCAATTGCTTCATTGAATTCGCCTGTTGTATCTTCATTTTTTCAAGTTCGTTCTTAAGTTCGGTATTTTCTTCTTCAAGCCTGAGCTTGTCCTCTGGCCGAAGCAGATCAGCTTCTTCAACTTTATCCTGTACACCCAAGAATTCAGTATAATATTCAATCTCGCTCTCTTTTTTCCAGCCGTATCGATATTTCATATCTTTCGCACTCTTGTAAACATTGATATAATAACAGGCAGAAGAATGCCTAAAATCGTACATACGTATCTTACCGGATTCACCGTGCTTTATTAGCTGTATTATTTCTTCGTGGCTTCTAATTCTCTGTAAGAACTTTTCCATGTGATGTTTCTTCTGGATAAAGATTAAATCATCTGTCTGAAAGTCGTGCCGCTCTAAATATCGCCGAAGAGTGTTGGAGCTAAGCATAAGAACTATAGTCCTGCCATATGTCTTGCTTGTTTCATCAGGAATCTGAAGTTTAAGTTTGTCTGATTGATCTCGCTTGATATCCTTCAATCTTACATTCCAGAATTCAGAAGGCCTTGCTCCAGTGTCAAATAGCACCATAAGCAAAGTCTTAAGGTCTTCGTTGTTGGTGAGTTGTATTATCCGTTCTTTTAAGTCATCTAATGTAAAATAGCAAAAGTCCGGTTTACTTGCCTGCGGAGTGTTGATATATTCAGTAATGTCATTGATTTTTTCACCTTTAACCTTGAAAGTTTTAACCTGATGCCAGTGCCACAACGTTGCAAAGTCCTTTTTGAAATCTCTTTTATCTTTATACGGCGTTCCATCTTTTTTACGAATTATATCAGCATTTAAATCATCAAATATTTTATGAAGTTCCGCTTCGGTAATCGACAGAATGTTCGGATGGTTACAGAATGAGATAAACGTTCTCAAGCAGTAAAATAATTTAACTAGCCGTTTATAACTCCTGCCTCCTTTTTTTGCATGAAGGCTTGTATATTTACCTTTATGCATATCCTCAAGAAATTCAGCTAATATCCTTTGATTATCTTTGGATAGATTAGAATATGAGAATTCCTTCAGATTATTGATAATATTCGTGTACCGAATATTTGCTCCATGAATTTCAACATAATCTCTTGATCCTCGCTTTACAGTGTTCTTTTGAACGGTTTGATATTTCATACACAGGTAGATATTCTTCTCATTTATATATGTTCCCATCAAAAATGGACAATAGCTTGTATTCCCGGCTGGCGCATAAGACCTATAGTCCATTTTAGCAGGGAACTCCCTGCAAATCTTCTATTTTTCAGTTGTTGTGGTCTATCAATAATTGTGTTTTGGATAAACAGAATGTGCATTGTGAGATATATTATTTCACAGAAGTATTTTTGTTTTCTTCTTCAGAGAGAAGCAATTGGTATGCAGAATCAAGAATGATATCTGTATCGATACCCTTTTTTGCTTGCTGCTCAAGGTAATGTAAAAATTCTTTTGTGTTCATTTTCTTGTTATTAGTTGGCAATATTTTCTGAAATACTTTTCCAGTTCAAATTGTGATTATGTATATTCAAAAATGATCAACTGATTAAGGACTGGATTTGTATCTCTATAACGATTTTTGAAACTGCAGGGACACCGCACGGTCACGCGAGAATAACGGCTTTCATAAAATCTCAAGAAAAAAGCAAATAGAGTCTCTGTTTAAAGATCAAATAAACTGTCTTTGAAGGCAATAATTTTATATTCATTGATTGTCGAGCATGAAACAATTTCGGAATTATCAAAAAGAGATTATAGAATATATAAATATTTCATGCTGATGAATGAGAGTGTATGTGTTCGACATTCATATTCATGACAAAAATATCTATATGCCTGTTTCGGCAGAATATTGCATGGTCATGGCCTGGTCAGCGAGTTTCGGGCAAATTCGGGCAGGGTTCGCGGGGTCAGAGACAAGATGCCGACTTTAATGGGATGCGAAGCTGGTCACATCGTATATCATGACACACATATCCTATGTGCAGTTAAATTTATATACATGCACATGACACTCACTATCGGACTCAGCAGGTATTTATTGTAGGCTATATCAATAAATGTCAGAGCAAAACT
>CAYVUI010000153.1:0-8172 GCA_964454745.1 uncultured Pirellulales bacterium
GAGCCGACACAAAATACATGCAGCATAAAACGGTTTTTTCAGGGACGACTAAATAATGTGAAGCTTAAATGGGTTAAGGAAATGTTACGAAAGATGGCATGTGTGCCCATATATAAGCCTGGCAAACACAGTAGGATCAACAGTACAAAAATATGCGAAAAAAGATTAAACAATGTGAAAAACAGATGAAGAGAATGGATTATGAAAAAATGATAATCGCCTATGTTTCTCGTGAACTGTACTGGCCGGTTCAGGATTTTACTGCCGAGATCAAGTCATTGATTATGAAAACGGCTGCAATTTGCGACCGTGAGTTCAAAATGCAGGAACAGGAATTAAAAGAGCAACTTCATCAGTGCAAGCAGACCAAGCAGGACTTTAGGGATCGTGTCCGGATAGCGATTGACGATACAACACATCTCCGCAAGGCTACTTGGGTTCAGGAGATTGATGTGGCAATGAAGCTGCCCGCTAGCGCAGGGAAAAATCTCAAAATTGATGTCCATTTTTCTGAACAACTGTGTAAACATTTGAAAAAAGAGCGACAAAGAAGTGAAAGTGAATATGCTGTTCTGAAAAATATAATTCGACACAGTATTACGGTCTATGGAAGTGCTTCATAAAACAGATACGTTAGGATGGAATCTTTGTCATGCCGAAACGGTTAAGATTAAATGGCATTCAAAAAGAGCTGGATCAGATTATGGGTGTTATCAAATCTGATTACGGTGATGATCAGTCTCATTTAAAAAAAGCTGAACAGTGCCTTATGGCTATTGAAAAAGATCTAAAGAATGCGCTTGAGGTGGCATGCCAGGATTTGAAAAGATTGAAAACAGTATCTCCAAGAAATATGGCAAAGACCGAACAGGCTGCCGGCATTCAAATTGGCAAAATCCGGGATATGATTGGATACGTCAATGCGATACTGAATCACTGTCGTCGGTTGAGTACTCCAAATCGCAATGGGCCGCAGGATATGGTCCAAGGTGCCTATGAAGCAATCCGGAAATCTCACAATTCGGTGTCTTCATTAGACCTGACAAAACAGACGATTCGCTTGCTGAATAGACAGCAGTCTGGGGCCGAAGGGAATATTGCAGGTACAATTGAATTTCCAGTACCGGATTTGGGACTTGCGACACATCAGCGCAATGGCGGAATTTTAGAAAAGATTCGTTTGGGATCAGATGTATTTGATAGAAAAAGATACGATCGTGAAGATATGGTTTTGATGCCGCACTTTTATCATGAATTTAGCAGGGAGGACGATTGGATCCGCTAAACAAGACACTTGTGTTCGGCGGGGTCGGTAGTGACCGACCGTCCCTGATGATGTGGCCTCCATCTGGCAGGGAGGCCAATCCTGTGGTGGTGTCTGAATTTGGCTATGGACATTCCGTTTATGCGCTGGCTGTTTCTCCGAATGGAATGCGGATTGCCATCGGGACGAGAAATGGCTTGCTTCGTGTTTATGGACTTGTCAATTGCAAGGTTCCGGAGAACAGTGTTCCGCTTTTTGAAGTCTATCATCCTCCCTTTATCAGCAGTCTCGCCTTTTTAACCGATGACATTTTGGCTTCGGGCAGTCTAAACGGTCAGATCAAAGTATGGTCTGTCAGCGGCCGGGAAAAACGTGCAGTATTCACGGCCCATCCGACAGGTGTCCTTGCGCTGTGTCGGCTGGGTTCCCTGGTGCTGGCCAGTATCGGCAAGGATGCGGTACTTCGGATCTGGGATATGGACACGTTGGAGGAAAGGTATGTCAGCGAAGCCTTTGATTTACCGGATATTCGCACGTTGATCTCATTGGATTACCATGATCAAAGTGGCCTGCTGATGCATGCATCCGGTAGCGGGGAGGTTCACATTTACGAACCGGAACAAAACTTTGAGCACCATGCAGTGCCGGCTCACCAGGGCGATTTCTGCGCGCTGGCCTGCGGCAATGAATATACCGTGACAGCCGGGTTAAAGGATGCGATAATCAAATTATGGCCATCGACTATGGAAGAACCGATTGCCGAAATATCCGCACCGTTGGGGGTGTGGTCAGTTGCCTGGGCCGGCACTCAAGAGGTAGTTACAGCCTATACGGATGACAGCAGCCAGGTATGGAAACTGGATGGTCGACTTTCTGCAGGCTCTCGTTATCCTAATTTTCATTTCCGGACAGTAATTGGCTTGCCCCCGGCGATGATTAGGAGGCAAGAGTTGCAAATCCAACGGCGGCGGTGTGATGAGGGTATTTCCAAGGTAGAGAGAATCATTACTGATTGCGGCAGCTGCAAAGAATTGAAGCAGATAATCGATGAATTGTGTGAGAATGGTTTTCCAATTGAGGCATGCCTCATCCTGACAGATACAGTGCGTTCTCAGAAAAAACCGCTATGGGAGCTGGAATGTCTTTTATCGTTGGTCCGCGCCCTTGATGGACATTCCGCAGTGTTACCATCTTTGCATGCACTGGCGTTTTTGTTGCAACGGCTCAACGAACCCATGTTAGCGAAGGAACGTTTTCAAGATATATTACAGCTCGACCGGCACTATCCTGGAATATCGGAGCAGTTGGAGCAACTTGAATCCGATCCTTTCATGGTGATTGATCCCCAGACACATATACGGACTGATTTGGACGAAGAGAAGCGATTCCTGCAGGAATTGGAGAAATATTTGATACTGAATAAAAAGTATATGTGGTCCTGTGTCATTCAGACAGCCGACCGATATGATTGCAATGGTCAACTCAAGCCCGCTGACATTGTCGAGTTTATTTCACATGAAAGTGAAAAACAGGGGTGTTTGGATTGTCAGATAGAATTGAGAGAACTGTTTCTGTTTGACGGGAATAAAACAAGAACAGTTACCTGTATTTATCTCTCATCTGCTGAAAAACCGATCACGATTGCTCTGGAAATCTGCCCCGGTCTGGATAGAACGGGATTTATCCCTTATGAAATATTTGATCCCAATCGATTGGATATCCCGTCTGATCTGACCGCCTCTGAACACAATTATCATCTTCAGGCCCGATGGCAAACAATACGCAATTCCCGTTCTATCGAGACGTGGTTGAATACAATGTGTCGTGTCTCCTTTGAAGGGATCAAACGAATGCTTGCGGGAGGTGGGTATTGAATCTTATTCAGGATAAGGATGTTTTCCAATGGCTGACAATGTATCCGTCATAACATGTCGTAAATGCAAAACAAGACTGACATCAACTTTTAGCCGATGTCCGGAATGTGGTACACCTACAAATACACTGGGTTCGTTCTGTCCGAATCCTGACTGCCGAAAACCGGTTGAGCCGGACTGGGAAGTGTGCCACAGCTGTAATACAATGCTGTACGGCTCAAAGTCGTTAGAAGAGAAGGATATGCATGTTTGCGATGATGAATATGATGCAGTGACGAACTCGGATAATCAAACCGCTTCCTCATTAAAGGTAGCTTTACCGGTAGGCGAGGAGCTGGATGAACAGTATAAAATACTCAAAAAGCTCGACGATGGAGGTTTTGGTTCAGTTTACGAAGTTGAGGATACGAAGTTTGGCGGTTTAAAAGCACTTAAGGTAGTGGTTGTCGGTGATGATCAGATGACATGTGTTCCCGAGGCAATTTGCCAGGAATTTGCCATCCACAGCAAGATTTCTCATAACAATCATGTTGTTAAAGCGGAAGGGCCGCGATTTTGCAGGTACAGGGGATTATCTTTGGTCATTGTTCCGATGGAACTGGCCGATGGCGGGGACCTGAAGCAGTGGCTGGCTCGAAATCATAATCTGAATCAGCGTTTCACTGTGGGGATGAATTACTTCCGGCAGGCTTGCCTGGGTGTCCAGGCAATTCACCAGGCCAAAATTGCACATCTGGATATCAAGCCGGGTAATATTCTGCTGGTGGGCGCAACGGCGAAGGTGGCGGATTTTGGAATCGGTCGGTATTGTTCTGATCAGTTTGCCAAAAATGCAGAGGCGCTCCTCCGACGGGGGCAGGGTACGCCGGAGTATATGAGTCCGGAACAGTTTCGAGCCCCGCGTCCCCAGGAAGTCGGACCTGCCAGTGACATTTATAGTTTGGGTGTCATCCTGTTTGAGATATTAGACGGCAGTCGCCCGTTTATCGGTTCTCCGCTGGAGCTGCAGGATGCGCATTTGAACATGGAACCGCCGCATCTGAAGGGAGAGAGTGAAAAATGGTCATTGATCGTCAATCAGTGTCTCAAAAAGAAAGCCCAGGAGCGATATCCGAGCGTTGATCTGCTTATCGCCGATCTGGACCGTGTGGCCGAAGGGGTTGCCATTAAAGTGGACGTGTCCTGTCGGCAGTGTGGACACACCAATGTACTACCCCGTATGATCAATGTCAAACAGTGTGAGAAATGCGGTCATCCACTTCCGGATGCATTCTTTCGTAAATGTCCCGGTTACGGGAAAATCCTGCGACTCGATATCGATATTTGCCCTTTTTGCAACCGGAAAGTCGAGGAGTATTATCGCCTGATCGATCAGCGAAACCAGATTGAACAAGTCAAGGATGAAGATCCCGTCACCGCGATCGAACTGTTAAATGATATCACTACATACTTTCGTACCCATGGCGACGAAATCAATTTCCATGAACGTTCGATTCATCTTTTAAATGATTTGGAAAATAAGCAGCCGCAGATCAGAGATTTAAATCAGAAGGCCCATGAGGCGGAATCTAACCATAAGCCTAATCAGGCGATTGGGTTCTGGCAGGAGATTCTGACAATCATTCCCCGACACCGGACGGCGAAAAAAGAGATTGAGCGAATCGAAAATAAAGTGAATGCATTTCTTGAGGACAGGAAAAATGCCCTCCAGTTTGCCAATCTGGGAGAATTTGATAAGGCGGAGAGTCTTCTTGAGTCTTGTGACAAGCGAATCTCAGACTACCAACAGGTCCGTAAGACACTGACCCAGTGCCGACAGCGATCCCGTACCTTCACCCAGGCCTGGCAGCAGAAGGATATCGCATTGGAGACTCGACAACTAAGGGCGGCCCTGACGGCAATAGAAACCGGTCTTTCTGCAGCACCTAACTGCGAATCCCTTTTGACTTTGAAACCAGATCTTTTGGAAAAAACTGAGCATGTCCAGCAACGCGTTTCTGAAATCAAACAGTACCTGGACAAAAACGAGGTGATTCGGGCGGATAAAGAGTTAGATGAAATCGAATTGATCCAGACAGATAATGAACTGGCTTTGAAACTTCGGGAGCGGATCACAGAGCTTACCAATCAAAGTGAAGAATTTTTTGCAGCGGCTCAAGCAGCTTTCCAGGGACATCTCCTTTCTAAGGCCACTGAGTATGCAAAAAAGGCACTGGAATGCATACTCAAGCCCTCTAAGGCGAATGAGTTATTGGACAAGATTGAAGACCAAAAAAAACAGGCATCCAACTTGAAGGATAGAACAATTGCATCTCCTCCAGATGCAGATTTTAAAAAATCACGTTCGTTGTTTGAGCAATCGTTAGCGATTTGGGCTGATCAGCCCGAGGTCGATGATATCCGCAGCAAAATCGACTCCATGGAATCAAATTATAAAAGCCTCCTGGCTGACGCACGAGAGAGTCTCACCAACAATCAACTTGATCAAGCCTGTGATTATGTGAAAAAAGCCAAAGAATTATGCCCTCAATCTGCTGATTTGCAATCCCTGCTCACACAGATCGATGAACAGAAAACTAAGGCTCGTGAATTACTGAAAGCAATAGATGACCTTCTCTTACAAGCCGACTTTGACGGCTGTGACAAACAACTCAGAGAGGCGGAAAATCTCTGGTCCACCCTTCCTGGTATATCGGAAAAACGTAAGGAACTGGACCGCGTTAAAGAAGAGTATGAATCCGCGTTAAAAAAAGCAGAAGAGAGAAAATCATTTCAACAATATGACGAAGCGATAACACATGTTCAATCTGCCCAAGGCCAATGTCCTGACGGTTCTAAGGCAAAAGATATATTGAAAGAAATTCAGCAGGCACAACTCGATTTGAAAATATCTAAGATTGGGGATGAAATTCAATTGGCTGATTTTGATGAAGCCCAAAGACTGATTCAGGAAGTTCAGCAGAAATCGCCGGGACATCCGGGCCTTGAAGAATGTCAAAGCAAGCTCAAATCGATCCAGCAGCCATACAAAGATTTGATGCAAAAAGCAGTCGCTTCAAAGACTATCGGAAATTACGATGCTGCCTTAAATCACTTAGAACAGGCACTAAAGCTATGTCCTAAATCAAAAGATGCTGACAAAAATATAAATAAAATCAGGAGCAAAGTCAAAAGAGCCGCTTTATGGAAATTATTCAGGGACAAATCGATTACATGGACATTTATTCTGGTAACAACCCTCATTGCGGCAAAGATTACCTTCCCCAAATATGATCAAGTGGGATTACTGAATATATTAATCCTGATCCTGGCAGTGATAATGAATATTATGCTGAATACGGGATTGTACAGATTCGTTAAGGTTTTTAAGTTTGTAAGAGACATAATAGAAGTATTCGGCATATTTTGGGGATTTACATGCCTGATTTCGGGAGTATTGCTCTATCTTTTACCTGAACAACGTTTTGTATTCATTCTGCCTGGTTTATTAATTCTGTATTCATTGAATGCGCCCCTCCGAAAATGTATGATCCTGGTGAGGGATATTTTCCTAAAAGCTGTTTCAATACTCAAGAAAGTTGTGATCTCAGCGAAAATGACATTTTTGAAAGCGATAAGATGGCTTGTGAGCATTTTTCATATAAAGGCATTCAAGGTTATGTCTTTGCTGATAGCTTCTGTTTTAATAATTGGTATTATTGTAAGTTATCTTAATGGCTCTAATGCGGGGGATACGCAATACAACAGAGATTCTTCAAGCTCCGATTTTGATGCCGGCCAAAACGATCAGGCAAGAAATTCAGAAATAGACAAAATCATTTTCCAAAAGGCTTCCCCGGAACCTGGAAAGAGAACCGCCGGCTCAGAAATGCAAAAAACAACAGTCGAAAAGACAACTGAAGGGATGTATACGAATCTCAATTCACGAGACGGACTTATCGCAGAAGGTATCAACGGAGAAAACATAGATCCACAGGGAATCGGCAAAGAACCGACGAAAGCCGATTCAGGTGCAGGAATGGTAAAGCCTGTTGAATCATCGGGTCAGCTTGATGATAAGCAGTTCCAGGAACTATTGAGCCAATCGGCGGATTCTCTGAAAAAAAGAGATTATGCCCGTGCTTCGAGTTATATCGACCGCGCTCTTGTCATCCTGCCGGATGACAGAAGGGCGGCAGAGATGAAGAAACTAATTGAAAAAGAAAAAGGACAGAGCCAAAAACTGTTCAATTCATATACCTTGAAGGCCCGTGAATCCTATCTTTCTGGAAAACTCATTGAAGCAAGAGACAGTTATCAAAAGGCCTTGGAGGTATCGGATGATTCTGAGGTTAGGGGCAAAATAAATGAAATTGAAAATACGATCAATGAGTTTAATCGTTATATGGAAATGGGCGATAGTGCCGCTGCTGGTCTTTCCGATCCTGACAAAGCGATACAGATGTATAAAAAGGCCGGGCAGATTTGGAACTGCCGGGAAGTTCAAACTGCTGTCACGGCTCTGGTAAGCCAGGCTACTTCAGAAATTGACAGTAAGTTAGCACAAGCCTCTGAATTCGTAAATAAAACCCGTTACGAGTCGGCTTATGCAATGATAAGTGAAGCCCTGGATTTGGCCGGGATATTTGATCTTGAGGAGAAGCGGAATGAAATACAGAAAATGATGGATAAGATCAAGTGGGATAAAAATCCGGGCAATCTCACCTGGGATAAAATCTCACTCGAAGAGGTAGACATTATCAATGAGCAGGGTAAGTTGGAGAAACAGTTTGTCCGTTATTATTACAATGATTCACAGATGCGTTTTGTTTACATTGATCGTGCTATGGAGGGAATCAGGGGATATTATATCAGCGCAACGGAGGTGACAAAAAACCAGTGGCTTTCAGTGATGCCGACCTGTCCCGACTGGTTTGAGGGTTATAATATTCCCGTAAGCGGGATTTCATGGGATGAGGCAGTGGAGTTCTGCTCAGGGTTGTCAAAAAGGAACGGCATAGATTACAAGCTGCCTACCCGTCTGGAGTGGGAATA
>CAYVUI010000154.1:0-8093 GCA_964454745.1 uncultured Pirellulales bacterium
GACGTGGATACGGCGGATAATAACACGCTGAAGTTCATGTACAGGGATGTTGCTTTCGGGGGGACCACGTATGGTTCTGCTGTCATCGCCCCAGACGGTGACTGGATTCGTATCACAATGTCCTATGACACCGTGTCACAGCAAATGACGGTAACGGCGCATAATCTCACTACCGACACGGCAATGACAACGGGTATTACAAACGTAAGCCCGGGTGCGTGGACCGTTAGTGAAGCTGCTATCTGGTTCAGGCACCTGGTTCGCCTTTCCGGCGGTACCGAGGTTGTGTTCGACAACATCGACGTTGAAGGCACTTACGTCGAAGACTTTGAAGGCTTCAGTTTGAGCGGCGCATTGTTCAATGACCAGGCTCATACGCCCTCGACATGGTATAAGCTGACCCTTGCAGAATCGCAGCTTGGCGACTGGGGCTATCTCGATGCCGACTTCCAGCAAAGCGGTGAGGTCAATACTGCCGATCTTTCCGTTATGGCCGGTAAGTGGCTCGACAATACACTGATCGACAACTAAGATTGTTAAGACTGTAAAGATACTTTTCGCATTGTCCCCGGTGGCTGGATATCGCTACCGGGGGCAATCTTTAGTTCTGCTTGGTTCTTTAATTCATATATTTCAGCTATCGAATGAGAATAAAATACAAGATTCGTCGTAAAGGATATGACATGAAGCACGTCAATCATTTGAAAATGGGATTTACCCTCATCGAATTACTGGTCGTGATCTCGATTATCGCAGTTTTGATGGGCATCCTGATGCCGGCTTTGAGCAAGGTAAAATCAATCGCAAAAAACGTAGTCTGCGTATCCAATATCCGCCAGATCAACTTAGCGACGAGGCTATGGTCCGAAGACAACGACAACTGGGTGCTGCCCGGATTGTGGGATCGCGGTCATGAACCGACCAGTGACATGCTGTTAAAACCATATCTTGCAGACGCTAAAGCGGGCGACAAGGTGATGCATTGCCCAGCGGTTTTGGCAAAATTCGCTGGCAAGACATTCGGTGAGTTAAACTTTACAAATACTGAATTGGGTTTCGCAAATGTAAACAATTACTATAACAGCTATGGTTATAATATTTACCTTTGCAACAGGACAGACAACTGCCCGGGCAGCTATGATTCGAATCATGATAATGGAAATCAGTGGGGAGAGAATAACTTATGGTACACAAAACATGGCAATTGCAAGCTGGACAGTATAAGAAACCCTTCTGAAATAATTATGTTTGCAGACTGCTTTCTTTACGTCAGTTTGCCGTCGTACTATTCACAATCGCAAAAGGCCCTGAACAACCCGGTTTTCAGTGACCCTTCGGCGAGAGGTCTGAGACACAGCCCCAAAAAAAGAAAGGTTCCCGGCACCCCTTCCTCTGAAAAAGCGGGATGGATGAACATTGGGTGGTGTGATGGTTCAGTCTCAAGGATGCCCGATGATATTGAAATTCTACATACAACCGGCAGGGGATATGTCATGGACATTAAATACTGGACGGGGAAATAGTGGATTTCATTGTGTTTGATTCCAAATTGTAACAGGGTTGTTTTGCGATACAGCCCCTTGTAAAATATTTGTTCGAAGCGAGGTCCCAATGAAAAAGTGGATTATCCTTGTTGTCCTTTCTGTGTTATACTCTTTTGGCTCCGTCGCTGAAACTGTGTTCTTTGACCTCTGCGATTCTTTCCATACCGACGGTAACTGGAATGCGGTTGTGTATTTTTCACAGGGCGTTCAGGTCCAAAATGCTATAAACTCAAACGGTGAAACGACATCGGTGTATTACGAGTGCACCGATGGTTTTGCTTCATTTTCAACATCCGGGGCAATTTCGACTATTTACCCCGTCAACGCCGGCAAAGACTCTTTCACTCTTACATCTTCCAGCAACACTGCTTCAGTGGTTATAGGTGGGTTGCTGCCGTCATCAAGCTACGACCTTAAATTTTTCGGATCAAGAAACGCATCTGGCCCAAGGCAGATCGACATTACTGTTGATGGAACGTCCCAAAACCTCGAGGCGGCATATAACACAGATCAGGCAGTTGAATTTATGAGCGTACAGTCCTCTCAGGATGGAAGCATCTTTGTAGATTTTGCATTGAACCCTTCCAGTTCTTATGGATATTTGGGGGTCATAGAGATCAATGGTGATTTCGATGAAATAGATTTAAATATATATGTCGCACCCGACGGGGATGACACTAACCCCGGCACGATATCTTCACCAGTCGCTACCCTCGCAGGCGCAGCGCAACGGGTTCGAGACTATAAATCGGCCTATAGTCTGCCGGAAGGCGGATTGAACGTTTTCTTCCGTGAGGGCATATATTGTTTTGACTCAAATTACACTTTTGATTCCGCGGATTCGGGCCAGCCGGGAAAACCCGTGGTCTACAGTTCTTATCCCGGCGAGAGCGCCAGACTAACCGGAACGCTAAAACTCGATGCCTCACAACTGACGCTCGTAGGCAGCAGCGACCCGGTGTGGTCAAGGCTCGACCCGGCGGCACAGGGTAGTGTAATGAAAATGAGCCTTGCTTCTTACGGCATAACAGATTACGGAAACCCTAAAGGTTACCCCTGCGAAATCATATTTAACGAACAGCTAATGCAGATGGCCCGCTGGCCGAACGATACATATTCTCTGACGACGGCCCCCACCGGCGATGACTGGTTTAGCTACTCCGGTTCAAGGCCTGAAAGGTGGCTCAGTGCAGTCGATGCCTACACTGCCGGCCATTATGCGAACGGCTACTTTAGATCCATAGCAAAAATTTCCGCTATAGACACGGTAGAAAAAATAATTACACTTGCCGAGAATCCCATCGACAGGGGTGTTGGCGAAGATAAAGGCTGGTACGTTTTTAACCTGCTCGAAGAGATCGATATTCCGGGCGAATACTTCATTGATGCGGCAAATGATATGCTGTATTTCTGGCCGCCCGGGGATACAGCCGGGACAGATCTTCTCCTGACAAATCTTGGTGACCAGGATGAGCGTTTGTTCAATGTCAGCGGCGCTTCTTATCTGCGGTTCGAGGATATTATTTTCGAGGGCTGCCGTACACGGATCACGCGTTTGTCGGCCAGCGATCTTATTTTCGACGGCTGTGTTTTCAGGAACGCTGCCGGTCCGGGCATTACCGGCACCGTGACCGATTCAATCATAAAAAATTGTGAGTTTTATGACTTGGGAAAAGGGGGAATCGGTGTCTATTTCTGCGGAGACCGCAAAACTCTCACTCCCGCCAACCTTTTGATAACCAACAACTATATCACGAAGTTAGGGCGCTTTAAGGACGGCATCGAATACACCGCTGGTATTGGAATGCATCCTTCCTGCTGCGGGATTACGGTCAGTCACAATCATATAGAATATACCCCCGACCATGGCATCGGCATTGGTGGTAACCTCCACGTGGTCGAGTATAACCGTTTGCATAAAGTTTCCATGGACAGCCATGACATGGGGGCTACTTACACAGCCGGCAACTGGAGTTCGCCCTACGGGACGGTCATCCGTTATAACGAGGTTTATGACAATACTTCGGATCTGCCCGGCACCTATGGCTCGATGGGCGTCCGAGGTTTCTATCTCGATTACTGGGCCAGCGGAGTAACAATCGAGAGCAACATCCTTCACACCATCTATGACCGGGCTATGCACACAGCCGGAGGGCACAGCATCCATTACAGCAACAATGTAATCGTAAACGCCTCGACAGGTTTCAGCAGCTATTATTTCGGCAGCACCGACTGTAACGAACTGCTCGACCCGATTCGCGAGATGGATTACGACGTGCCCGGCTCGGCGTGGTATCTGAACTTTCCTTTTCTGACCCAGATACCCAATGACTGCCAGGACCCTGACTTTGATCAGTACCGCCCGCCAAAAAATTGCCTTATCGAAAAGACAATTACAAATAATGTCGATACTTTCACGCAAGGCAAGTCGTTCGACGAGGGGCATTTCAACATCGCTGCCGATAATCTGACCGGGACGGATCCGTTCTTTATTGATGAAGACAACCAGGTATTCGCTCTACGGGCAGATTCACCGGCATACGACATACCCGGTTTTACAAGGATACCCTGGGAGCGTATCGGTCTTTTGGATACTCAGAAAGCGACAAGGCCTATTCCGCTGGACCAGTCCGCGGGGCAGATGGAGACCCTGAGCCTTTTCTGGGCGCCCGCACTGAACGCTGCCACTCACAAGGTTTATTTCGGCACCGATCCGCAGGCTGTATCCAGGCGAGATGCCGGAACTTTTCTCGCGGAAACCGTTGACCCCGAGGCTCTCGATCTTCAGCTTGACGGGGGAACGACTTATTACTGGATAGTGGATGAATACGATGCTTCAAAGGAGTTAATGGGAAGCGGTGACCTCTGGGCCTTTACCACGGCAGGACTGGTTTACCAATCCTGTGATCTTGATTTTGACTTTGATGTGGATATCGACGACCTCGCACTTATGTTCTTCCAATGGCTTGAGATCTGCGCTCCGCCTGGGTTGTGCGACAGGGCCGACATTGACAACAGTGGAAATGTAAATCACGTTGACTTCGCGGTCTTTGCGGAAAACTTTAACCAGCTCCATATAAATCCAGCTGGTTATTTTGATTTCGAGCCCCCCGAATATTCGCTCGCAACCCTGGACGGCCAGGACAGCTGGGCAGGCATGGATTATTTCATTGCCGGCAGCGCTACCAGCGGGCTTTACACGGGAGGCCAGGCGGTATCGGTATCGACTCACAATGTTTGGGCAAACAGGGTATCGGAAAGAATCCCCCTCGATTCGGGCGCAGGTCCGATCAAGATGAGCGTTGATGTACAGGTTTCGCACAAGTCGGGGCTGCATATTGGAATGAGAGCGGGCACGCCGGATTATGGACCCGCTTTCGGTATTGATGTGGATACGGCGGATAATAACACCCTGAAATTTTTCTACAGGGATGTTGCGGCAGTTGGTATGGGGGCAACTCATTACGGTTCTGCCGTAAGCGCAGCTGACGGGGACTGGATCCGAATCACAGAGTCCTATGACACCGTTTTACAGCAGTTGACATTAACAGCGCATAATCTCACGACCGACACGGCAATGACAACGAGTATTACAAACGTAAGTCCGGGGGCGTGGACCGTTAGTGAAGCCGGTATCTGGTTCAGGCACCTGGAACGTATTTCCGGCGGGCTGGTTATGTTCGACAATATTATTGTTTCCATTAATGATTGATTTTGATTGCTATTGAACACTTATACCAAAGAGCGTTTTTAAGATGAGCTAACTTTGTAGAGAAATACTAAAGTTGCCCTCAAGAAGTGCCTGCGGGTTTAATAAATAAAAGCAACTTCCAAAACACAGCTCACTAACAAGCTTAGCTCGAAGTTAGGGTGCTCTCTTCCACGTAAGAAGTCAGTATTTTTTTACTTGGGTTCAAATGGAAATATCAGAGTTTTCTCAATTGAAGGGATCGGAATGTATCACTTTCTTATTTGGTTATTGGTTATATCAGGATTTTTAATGTTTTGCGGTTGTGAGCCTTCGGGTTTTATTTATGTTTCGCCGAATGGAGATGATTCAGGTTTGGGCACAATTGCTTCGCCTTATGCCAGTTTTGAAAGGGCCCGTGATCAAGTGCGTTATCTTAAGAGTCAAAATGGCGACGACATCGGCGCAACTGTTTTTCTGCGCGGCGGCGACTATCAGTTGTCTGAGACTTTTGAGTTGAATGAGCTTGACAGCGGCACTGCAAAAAATCCTGTTGTTTACCGTAATTATAAAGATGAACAGGTGCGAATAATTGGAGGTATCAAACTTGGCAGGGATCTTTTCTCTAAGGTTACTGACGAGAAGATTCTTTCAATTGTCAGTGGGAACGCGCGAGATAACCTGGTTCAGGCAGACCTTAAAGCGATTGGGATCAGTGATTATGGGCAATTTGAACAATACGGACACGTGCGAGTTACACCTGCACCTCTGGAACTATTCTATGATGGTGCGCCGATGCAGGTTGCACGATACCCCAATACCGGGTTTATTCGAATTGGCGAAGTGATAGATCGCGGGTCTGTCCCGAGAGAAAGTGACTACAGTAATCGTGGAGCTGTCTTTAAATATACAGATTCGCGTCACGAGAACTGGGTTGGTCTTGAGGATGTCTGGCTGGGGGGCACATTTGGCAATGGCTGGTCTGATGATAATGTAAATATTGAATATATTGACCCGGAAACGAAGACTGTTAAACTCAAGACGCCTACTGTGTATGGTGTCAGTACCGGTAAAGACTATCACCACTATTATGCTTATAATATTTTAAGCGAGATTGATATGCCGGGAGAGTATTATCTTGACCGGGAGAAGGGTATGCTTTACTTCTGGCCGCCTTGTGAAAATCAAAAAGTGGATATTTTTGTTTCGATGCTCGAAGACCCTGTTATAGCAATAGAGGGAGCAGATTATATCAAACTCGAAGGCTTTACTGTTGAAGCCGGCCGGGGCATTGGGATTTATCTGGAACGGTCAGATCATAACCTGATTGCGGGGTGTACGGTTCGAAACGTTGGCACCACGGGTATTTTTATGGGTATGGGCGCTAAGCAGACCTTCCCTTATCTGACGCACAATGATTATGAAGGTGAGCCAGTATCGAGGCGAGTAGGGCATTATCAGCTTCATATGTATGCCGATACAGGCTGGGACAGATTCGCCGGAAGCAATAACAGTATCCTAAGTTGCGATATTTACAACACCGGCTCGGGAGGTGTGATGCTCGGCGGCGGTTCAAAACGCAAGCTGATCGAGGGCGGCAACAAAGTAGAAAACTGCCGGCTGTACAATTTTAATCGACGCAATAAGTTTTTAACGGCAGGGATCAACGTGGACGGCTGTGGTAACCGCGTGGTGCACTGCGATATATCCAAAAGTCTTTTTCAGGCAATATATGTGCGGGGAAATGAACACCTCTTTGAATATAACTATATACATGAAATAGCCAAAGACTCAGATGATACTTCAGCATGGTACCTGGGACGTGATCCAAGTGACCGTGGTAATGTTGTTCGCTACAACTTCTTCTATGATGTTGGCAGGGAAGACCGAAGCGTAATGGGGGTTTATTGTGATGATGCTACCTCAGACGTTTCGGTTATATCGAACATCTTCTACAAGGTCGGCCAGGGTCGGGCGACTGTATTCAGTAATGCCGGTCAGGACTTGCTTGTCAGGAATAACATATTCGTGGACTGCGGTTCGGCGGTGGAGTTAAGTTCTTTCTTTTATACATGGGCAAGTAAGACCAGTAAGGTGGGACAAAAGTACAAGGATTATGATCAGGGCTATATATTCTACTATCTACGGGATGAATACACAAAACGTCTTACTGAGTGTGTTAATATTTATAAACCGCCTTACAGTGAAAAGTATCCGGAACTGACAGACTGGCTCGATCCAATTCCCGGAGCTGAGCATGAATACATTGGCATCAGGCCGCGAAGAAACTTAATGATTAACAATGTTGTTTATGACAGCAAAGAGCTGGCAAACATACACAGCGACTATGCCCAGTTCGAGATGGTTAATAATTATGTTACTGATGAGAATCCGGGGTTTGTGGACTTGGCAGGACTTGACATGCGGCTTAAGGCAGACTCGGTCGTTTTTGAAAACATCCCGGATTTTGAACCGATTCCTTTTGAGAAGATCGGCCTTTACAGCGACCAATACAAATCGGTTCTTAAAAAATAGAACATTAAAATATTTATAAGACTGAGCAGTTATGAATATAATGAAATTGTCGAAACTGTTGATTGTTACGCTTGGCCTGATAACAGGTAATTTATATGCCGAAAACATTTCAGGATCGATGCTGAACCAGACTTTGACAGAACCTATTAGCCAGACAGGGACAATAACATTTGAACTTCACACCGATAAAACCTATTTTAACGGCCAAGGTCAAGAAAATTACTCTCAAAACCTGATTAAACTGCCTGGTATCATGGATATTTCATTCCGGCGGGTTGACGAAGTGGTCAATTTGTCCTGGATATGGACACGCAAAGGCAAGAGGT
>CAYVUI010000155.1:0-8070 GCA_964454745.1 uncultured Pirellulales bacterium
GGCCAGGATCGCCACTTCGCGAACGTAATTCTGGTAGGTGATTTTGATCGGCTCAAACGCGGTATCGGTAAACTGCCGCACGCCCTTCCAGCTGCCGACAGTCACCCCCTCCGCAAAGGTATTCACACGGTCATAAGGTTGCCAGTCGGCACGCTTTACCCCCCAGGTGTTATTCTTGAGGCTCTCAAGCTCCTGCCGACTTGCAACGTCAAAAAGGCCGCGTGCGATGATGTCTTCCCAGCTCAGCGCAACGCTGATCTCAATAGGTTTTCGCTCAGTGTTAACCGCGGTCACCTCGAACCACGCGACCGGCAGCGATGAATCCTTGCGATTGTGCGGCACACAGCCGGAGTAGCCATACAGCGACAAGCGGGCTTTCTGCTGACCATGATCCTCGGTAAAACCAACCCGTGCCGTCGGGAAAAGTCCGCGGTAGCTGGTATGGTCAAAGCCTCGCATCCCGGCGTATTCGCCTGAATCCCGCACCATGCGGCGGACCGTTATGCGGTCGTCCCGCGTGTTGTTCTCCCATACCGCGAAAAAGCCGGCACGGGTATCCTTAATCACGCCGTCTTCGTGCGTGTTATTGAGCGCGATTCGTGTGAAACGCCCGTCCGGAGCCAGGCCAAAGCACCCCGTACCCAGGCCGCCAAACGGCACACCGCTTGGCCCGATATGATCGCGAAGGTTCAGGTAATTATAATCGCCGCCCCCGCCGGTGACCGTTCCGAAAAAGCTCGTATTGGCGGCATCAGCGCCGTAATCGGGCACCTGCGCCGCGGCAAACGAACAAACCACTCCCACTAAAATGACACAAAACGCATTTCTCATTGCAACTTTCCTTTTGTTAACGATTAACTGTACCTAAAACTTATCTTCAATTCAGCCAGAAGCTGAAATACAAATACACTGCCAAAACCAGTCCAAGCACGCCCGCGGTCGCCAGCACGTCCCACTTGTTCCAGCTTTCACGATTTTCCTTTTTGTCTTCCTCGGTCGCGGTCGCGTAGGTCAGGTTCACGATCTTTGACGGATCGGGGGCCCTGGTCATCATCGAAACGCCGACGATTACCGCAACGCTGATCGCCATCAGCCAGCCGGACGCGTACAGGAAGTTGTAGTCGCCGATATACGCAAGGAGTGAGCCTTCCGTGAACATGCCCGCGCCGGCCATGCCCTGGATCGTCAGTTTGGCCATGCCCACGATAAACCCGATCACCAGCCCGGCCACCGCACCCTGGGCATTGATCCGCTTACAGAACAGGCCCAGCAGGAACACCGCGGTAATCGGCGGTGCCAGGTAGCCCTGGACGCTCTGGAGGTACTGGTACAGGCCGCCGCCCGCGATCATCGGCATCACCGGGATCCACAACAGGCCCAGGCCTACGACCACACCCGTTGCCAGCCGGCCGATATGTACGAGCATGCCCTCCGAAGCGGTCGGATGCAGCTTTTTATAGATATCCACGGTAAACAGCGACGCGCACGAGTTAAACAGCGACGAAAGCGAACTCATCAGCGCCGCCAACAGCCCGCCGACGACCAGGCCGCGAAGCCCCACCGGCAACAGCGTGGAAACCATCGTCGGAAAGACCATATCGCCTACGATATCGCCATCCTCGGTCGGAATCGCGATCACGCCCTTCTGGTGCAGGGCATAACCGATCAGGCCCGGTACGAGGAAGATCATCACCGGCCAGACTTTGAGAAAACCGCCCCAGATCGCGCCGCGGCGGGAATTTTGCAGATTCTTGGCCGAGAGCGTCCGCTGGACGATGTACTGATCCGTACACCAGTACCAGATGCCCACCACCGGCGAGGCGATCAGGATGCCCAGCCACGGGAAATCCGGGTCGGACATCGGCCGCCAGAGTGCGAACTGCACGGAATTGGTCTTGCAGACGCTGACCAGCTCGCCCCAGCCGCCCAGCTTGCTCAGCCCGATTGCCGTGATAAAGAACGAACCGACCAGCAGGATGATCGACTGGGCCGTGTCGGTATACAGCACCGCGCGAAGCCCGCCGAAAATGGTGTAAACCCCTGTCAGCACAACCGTTGCAATTGCCCCGATCCAGAACGGGCCGATGTGATTGCCCATAATCGTCAGGCTCATCTCGGGCAGCAATGTCTCAAAGACCATCGCACCGGCGTAGACCGTAACCGAGACCTTCGTGACTACGTAGGCGATCAGCGAAACGACCGAGAGAATCCATCGGGCAGTGGAGTTGAAGCGTTTTTCGAGGAACTCGGGCATGGTATACACCCCCGAGCGGTAGTAAAACGGCACGAAAATCCAGGCGAGCATAATCATGATCCAGGCGTGCAGCTCCCAGTGGGCCATCGCCATGCCGCTCTCGGTTCCCTGCCCGGCCAGGCCGACGATGTGCTCCGAGCCGATATTCGACGCGAAAAGCGACGCCCCAATCGCGAACCAGCCGACATTGCGCCCCGCAAGGAAATAATCTTCCGAGGTGTTCTGCCGGCGCGAAGACCACCAGACCACGAGAATCAAACAAAAGAAGTACCCCCCGATAACCGCCCAGTCAATCCAATGCATAGCTTGCCTCTTTCAAAAAAATGACGCTTCCATTCCAGATGCACTATACCTTATATCTCTCCCGCTCCTCCGATTTCCATTACATCTGTTAACGTACCCGCAGAAATCTTAGCAAAATCCGGACATTTGTCAACGAAAAGCCATGTTTTCAGGGTTTCCGACACAGAAACGCTGTTTTTGCTTGCCACCGCTTTAGGATTGGGGTATATTTCAGACCAAATCAATACAAAAAGGAGGCAACTATCAATATGACAAAAAAGGAATTTATCTACCTTGGCATCCGGATTATTGGATTCTATTGGCTATTACAACTTGCCGTTTCTGCAGTTAGTTTGATATGGAACCTGGGATACACACTGCTTTTATTTATACGGAATTCAAACAATCCATCGTTTTATCAACAATTACCTAACGACCCAGACAATTATATGCTAATGATTCTACCTTCGAATATACTCTATTTCCTGGTTCCTTTGTTTATTACTCTATATTTTCTCTATTGCGGGAAAAAGGTTTACAAGATGATTGATCATTTTACACTCTCGGACCCGGAGGATTCATCACTCCCAAAAGGTTATTCCTATTGTGAAATGTTTATACGTATTTCGGGTTTCTGGATTATCATGACCGCACTGGAAGGTGTATTTGATCAGATTCTATTTTTTTTAGAGCACTTCATCGGAAATATTTTTGATTCATACAATTATGAAACTCCCACCGAAGGATTGAGCCTGTGGCATTTTAGTTTCCTTTTGACAATCATTCCTGCTGTTGTGGTCAACAGTCTTGTGGCCTGGTACCTGCTAAAAAAGGGCAAATTCCTTATTGATCTTCTTCACCGCTTCTGGCAGAAAGCACTTGCAGGAGAAAAAACAAATGGATAAGAAACAATTTATCTACCTCGGTATCCGCATGATTGGCATCTACTGGCTTTTTAAAGTGCTTTTTATGGTGTTTTGGGTATTATGGGGTATGGCAGGCGGGCTGATCTGGAACTTTTCCAAAGGAATTAAAATCAGCGATTTTTTTATTTCTCTCAGCAACTTTCGTTCATTACCCCTGGAGCTTTTCTTTGCGATCTATTTTCTTGTTTTTGGAAAACGGGCGTTCAAAATCGTTGACCATTTCACCCGAACGGATTTGCAGGAACTGTCACCGCCCCCAGGCCGCTGGCACTGCGAAGCGTCCGTCAGGCTGATCGGGATCTGGAGTATCACTACGCTGATTGTGAGCCTTGTCCAATTTCTGGCAAGCCCCTTCATGTACTATCGAGTTTCTTCACAAATGATACAGCCACAAATCCTCTTCATTCAGAGCAGCCCACTGGTATTTTACGCCCTGCTTACCTGGTATCTGCTGGCAAAGGGGAAATGGCTGATCAATCTTCTGAATCGTGTGTGGGAGAACGCTAAATGCCAGCCAGAGCAAAGATCAGAGAATATCTGAAGTTCAATTTCCTTTTGCCTAGTCTCCGATACCCAGCAATAAGTTTTTCACACTGACGTCTTCGTCGATCTCTTCCCAGTGCAGGCCGGTTCCGCCACCGCTGATAGTCAATCGTTTTCTCTGATCACCGGTGGCTTTGAGCAGCCTTGGAAAATATGCCAGCGGCACGCCCAGGCATCGCCCGTCCGCAAGTTCTACCCACATGAAATCACTCTCAAATCGAACGCTTTTTGCTAACGTAATATTTTTCATAGCAAAGAACTTAATTCAGTTCCCACTTTCCAGAAATAGCAGAATCCTTCTTGTCTTGATATTTTTTAAACACTGAGTTATCGTTTAACGAAATTGAAATTACTATGTCCGCAACAGGACTATCATATTTTGCTTTAATTACATCTTCGTTCCAATCCAAAATTATATAATCAAATGTCTGATTATATAATAAGCTGTGTTCAATAATACTCGTTTCTCCAGGAACCCACAATAGAGACTGGGTTTCAATACAACTCATGTCATTCTTATCACATACAATAGATGAAAAGTTAACTTTTGAAATAATTTTTGGATTTCTATTTGATATTAATTTCCAACTTCCCTCAACCATTACTATATCACCTTTATTATTTACACTTTTTGAAGGCGTTCTGACAGAATCAATTTTTGAACATCCCACAAAAAAACATATGATTAAAACCAAAACAAAAAAATCCCTACTCATAGTTCTTACTCCAGCGTATCCAGAATCTTCTCCACGGTTGTCTCGGCCCCGGCGGTGTATTCATCCGCTGCGCCGTAATAGATAATCACCCGGCCGTCCTCGAAATCCACCGCACCGCAGGAGAAGACCACGTTACCGAAAAAGCCGTTGACCTCGTAATCGGCTTCCGGGCTCATCAGCGGCACGCGCGAACGGCCCAGCACCTTCCACGGCTCATTTGCATCAAGCAGCGCAGCCCCGAGGAAGTAATGCCCCTGGTCGTCCGTACCGTGGTAGATCTCCAGCCAGCCGCCGTCCACGCGGAACGGCACGCAGCTTCCGCCGGTTTTGGCACAGTCAAAATACCCCTCCCGCGGCAGGAACAGCTCGCGGTGCTCGCCCCAGTAGATGCCGTCCTTCGAGCCGGCCAGCCACACCGTCGGCACGCCGATATACCTGGGCACCGGTCGGTGCAGGGCCCAGAATTTGCCCCCGATCTTCTCTGGGAACAGGGCCACATCCAGGTTCTCCGGGCAGAAAATGATCCCGTGCCGCTCAAAGCTTACGAAATCCCGCGTTGTCAGCAGCGCCGTCGCGATCGCATTGGCGGACACCACCTTATACGTGATATAATACACCTCGCCGATCCGGGTGATCCGCGGATCCTCGAGGCCAAACGTCTCGTACCACTCATTCGGCCAGATCCAGGGCTTTTCGTCCACCTCAAAATGCACGCCGTCCCTGCTCCGTGCCAGCCGCAAATGCGACAAACTCGTCAAAAACACCTTTCCCTTGTACTGAAACGACCGCGAATCCGGCACAAATACATCCGGATCGTCATCTTTCACGCGAAAATGCTCCACTTCCGCAGTGCCGGGGATCGCAATCGGGGCGATCTGCTCGCCGGGCTTTTTGTCGGCCGGACGTTCGGCCACACGCAAAAGCAGCAGAATCTCGTCTCCAAACCGCACCGCAGCCGGGTTAAACGCACAAACGACCTCGTAATCGGGCCGGCTGGGCTTTACATCCGAGGGCCGGATGATCGGATTTTCCGCGAATCGTTCAACAAGCATCTTGTCTCCTTTCCATTCCACGTTACAATATCCCCAACGGGCTAACGATTAGTATAGATGAGATGCCAATGCGGGCAAGCGAAAAGTCGCCCGGTTTTTCGCCCGAAAACAAGGATACCGAGATGGACCTCGAACACTACAGGCAAACCAAACGCATCGCGATTTTGGCTCCTGTCGCCTGGCGGACGCCGCCGCGGGCCTACGGCGCGTGGGAAACCGTGGCCTCGAACATTACCGAGGGGATGGTCAAACGCGGCTGGAAGAATATTACGCTGTTTGCGACCAAAGACTCGATCACCGAGGCAAAACTGCATGCCGTGATTGAGAAAGGCTACGAAGAAGACCCCAATTCCGACGCAAAAGTCTGCGAATACCTGCATATCTCGGAGGTAATGGAGCACGCCGGGGATTTCGACCTGATCCACAACAATTTCGACTTCATGCCGCTGACGTATTCGCGATTGATCGACACGCCGATTTTGACGACGGTCCACGGCTTCTGCTCGCCGAGCATTCTCGCGATTTACCGCAAGTATAAGGAGCTTGATTACGTCTCGATTTCCGACTCGGACCGCGACGCGGAGCTGCCCTACCTGGCGACGGTATATAACGGCATTGACCTGACTAACCTTACCTTTTCGGCCGAGCCGGGTGAGAACCTCGTGTTCCTCGGACGGATTCATCCGGACAAGGGCACACACCTGGCCGCGGAGACCGCGAAAAAGGCCAATATGCCGTTGATTATCGCCGGGATTATCCAGGACCGGGAATATTTCGATACGCTCGTCAAGCCGCACATCGACGACAAGCAGATTCGCTACATCGGCCCGGTCGATCCGCCCAAACGCGACGCCCTTCTCAAAGAGGCGCTGGCGGTGCTGCACCTAAACGTTCTGCCCGAGCGGTTCGGCCTGGTCATGGCCGAGGCCAACGCCGCCGGCGTACCGGTGATCGCAATGGACAACGGCTCGTGCCGGGAGGTAATCGCCCACGGGAAAACTGGATTTTTAGTAAATAACGTAGACGAAGCCGCCGCCGCGGTGAGTAAGATACATACCCTTAGCCGGGCTGACTGCCGCGAACATGTCGAGAAAAATTTCACGATTGACGCGATGACCCAAAGTTATGAAAATGTATACGCAACCATCTTCCAGAGAGAGGACCGAAAATAATGGAACCGAGAAAACGATTTGTAACCCGATACGAAAACAACCCGATCCTGACCAAGCACAACATCCCGTACAAGGTCGAGACGGTGCACAATGCCGCGGTCGTTAAGCACGACGGCCAGTACCGCATGCTCTTTCGCTCGCACCTGGATAACGGGCGTTCGATCATCGGGATCGCGGATTCCCCGGACGGCTACAACTTTAATCCTCGCTCGGAACCTTTTATGACGCCGGCGAAGGACCCGAAGTTCTTCGAGTACGAAGAGGCCGGCGTGGAAGACCCCCGCTGTATTTACCTGAAGGGCAAGGGAGCCTACTATATCACCTATTCTGCCTATTCCAAGCATGGCGTGCGGATCGGTTTGGCAAAGACGACTGATTTCAAGACCGTGGAGCGGGTGACATTTCTCACGCAGTCCGACTACCGCAATACGGTGATCTTCCCGGAGAAAATTAACGGGCGGTATGTCCGCCTGGACCGCCCGCACTCGGATATCTCGCCGTGGTCGATCTGGATTTCGTACTCCAAGGATCTCGAATACTGGGGCGACTCGAAGATTATCCTAAAGCCGCTGACGTACCACTGGGACGAGATGAAGATCGGACCCGGCGCTCCGCCGATCAAGACGGACAAGGGCTGGCTTTCGATTTATCACGGTGTATTCCCGACCATGGCCGACAGCGTGTACCGCCTGGGTGTATGCCTGCACAAGCTTGACGACCCGGCGACGATCCTCGGCGTGGCGGACCGGTATATCCTCTCGCCCGAGGATCCGTGGGAACTGGTCGGTTATGTGCCCAACGTGGTCTTTTCCTGCGCAGCGGTGCCCGAGGACGATGGAACGGTCAAGATCTACTGGGGCGGTGCGGATACGGTCATGTGCGTGGGCACGGCGAACATTGACGAACTCGTGGACCTGTGTTTGAAGGATTCAAGGCCGCCGATGTAGGAAACAATTCATGAAAAAGAAAAAAATATTAATTGAGCAACATGCTTATTCGACTAAAAATCTGGATGGGCCCAACAAAAAGTTTCTTGAATCATCTGCCCCCCTTATTGGTTATGTAGTACATAGGGCTTGCTGAATAAGCCCATATTTCTATTTTACTGAGTTTCTCAGGCGGCCC
>CAYVUI010000156.1:0-7822 GCA_964454745.1 uncultured Pirellulales bacterium
AGAGCATCGGACTGTCGATCCGAAGGTTGAGGGTTCGAGTCCCTTCGGCCTCGCTCCGAAAATAAGGCGTAAGTGTATATTTGATAGGCACTTACGCTTTTCTTTTGCGCAAGGGGTGCCGGGCGTAATTTTCCGGCGAAATCCGTCAAAGTCCGGGCAGGTACGCGGAATCTGTCAAGGTTCGCGTCGAGGTTATTTTAATGATGAACTCTGTTCAGTGATACTAAGTTTTTTGGGTCAGGCATTGTGTGGTTAAGGAGATGGATATTTTATACTTAGTTGTTTTGTTCAGCGAATAACGATGTTATTGAGTGACAATATTCACAAGTATATTCTGCTTTTGAGTCAATATATTTATCAATCGCGTAATTTAATTTTTTGCACCGATGAACAACTTTTTTTTGTAGCCTTGGATTTAATTGGCTAATAGTCAAACGTTCTTCTTCTATGGCTTTCCAAATTATTTTTGTGATATCGGATGCTGTCTTTCTAACAGAATTATTACTTTGTACTTCTTTTAAGATTTGCTCAGCAATAGTACCAAGTTTAGAGTAATTTAAGGAAGCAATATCTCGGTGCTTCTTATTCAAATCTGTAATACAACTATTTCCTTCTTGTTCTTTTATTTCAAATTGATTACTTTCAAACCATTCAGGTTTCATGAGAACGATGTCCAAAGCGTCTAATTTACTAAATTTTGGACTTGATACAATTGCAAGTATTGCTTCGTCCACATCAGAAGAATCCTGAATATACCAAACCGATAATGTATTACAACTTGTCCTAAGACAACTTGTGATTGCATCGGCACATATTTCCGCCAATTCAGCTGTCTCATTTTTCCATTTGCTCTTTTCAATTTTTCTCGCAAGAAACCCCATTTACAATTTCTTCCAAATCACAGATAACTTGATTAAGATATGATTGAAGCCAATCCTCAGAACATTTTACATATTTTAGCATTGTTAAGGAATCTTCATCGCCCCAATTTTCAAAAGCCCTAATACTGCATTCCTGGACTTCTGGATTTTTATGATTTAATACTGAAAGAGCCATGCTTGGACCAGTAGGTTTAATGCAGTCATAATCTATATTAGAAATTATTCTTAAAATTGAAGTAAGTATTTTTTCATCATCAAAATGGTGGTTAAAAAAGGCATTCAACCATTCTTTAGCAACTCGATTATTGTAAATACTCTCTTGAACATACAAATCTGCATAGTTTTCTGTGCCATATTCAAAAACCTCTTCGTTTATATAGTGCGTTAATGTCTCAAAGAATACTTCTCTCCCCTTTTCGATTTCTTGTTCGTCATAAAATGACGTCTTTCCCTCTAATTTCATCTCTTGATAAGTCTGACTTTGTGTTTGTTCTTCTTCATCAGAGGATGGTTCAATAAACTTAAGTGCAAAAGATGGTAAATATAGATTAGTGTTAATCAAAGTTGAATATGGACCAGACTCTATATCTGAAAACGAAGGTAGGTTAGTTTCAATGTCATTATAATCAGATTTACAAGATGAAAGTAAAGTATCATTTAAAACTTTTAAATTATCGAAATTATGACGCCAAGACTCAACCACTTATTAGCTCCTCTAGTTGCCTATAAATTTCATTATAATTATCTACTGCTTGATCAATAAAAACACATAATTCTTCATTAGCGAACCTTGTATCTTTATTCTCAGCTATAGTATTAAAATCAAAATTAAATCCCAGTGTTTCAAACTCTTCTGTTGTTTCATGTTTTGTAAATATAGCCTTTAGCCTTTTAACATTTGTTATTACATTTACAGTTTCTTTGATTGTTTTGATTTGCATCTCTTTTTGTAAAACCGTTCTATAACCCCACTCAAATAGATCATCGTCTTCATAAAACTTTATAGGCTTTAATAATTTATTACATACTCCCGAAAGTTCACTTGGACTAAATTCTTTCATCAAAGAATTAGTTATAAAAGCAAGTCTTGTGCCCTTTCTGTTGAGTTCGTTAAAAATTATCCCAGCAATATCCTTAGCTTCCTTGACGAAACCATTAACTTCTTCACCGGAAACAGACTCTACAAAATGCTGTTCAATGTCTAGTCTTTTCGCTAAAAAGGCTATTCTCCATCTATTGTCCGTTGTTGCAAAACTTAATCTTGGCTCTAAACCGGGCCCATCTTTTCCTAACTCATAGATGATGCTCGGAAGGAAATTTTTGTCCTTTAATACCTCTAAATATCTTGAAACAGTATTTGGAGACGCATTTATACCCTTGGCGTCCATAAAAACGCTTACTTTCAAGAGCTGATGTACTTTAATCATTTTGTTCCCTTCACAATAATGATTCCAAGTAAAATTATATCTGTCCACCTCAAAAATACATCCGGGTGATTGAGAATGGATTTGGGGGTAATATTTGAAGTATATTTGCTCTGTAAAAAGTTAAAAGTGATGGATTTGGTTGCGATTTTTGGGAGGCCGAAGGTGGATTCTCAACAAATTTTGATGATCTGCGCAGGGATTCTCTGTGTTATCAATCCTAAGGGATATGATTTACGCGACGCGTTTGTAGACGTGATGCAGGCCGCCGAGGACGGAACGACTGACGATTTTGCCTTTCGTTTGCCGGGCGCGAGGGATGGGCGGGTCTTTGCCCAGCGACATGTGCGTTCGGCTGGCATTGTAATACTCGACGTACTCATTGAGAATATTCATCAGATGCTTTTCGTTTAGCACAATGACATGATCCAGGCATTCCCGGCGAAGGGTTCCGATCACTCGTTCACAGTAAGGATTTTGCCAGGGTGAGCGAAAAGCAGTCGGTTTGTCTTCAATCCCAAAACGTGCAATAGTTGCCTTAAAAGCATCACTGAAGATTTTGTCATTGTCCCGAACGATGTAACGGGTGGTTTCATCAAAGGCCAGGGTTTCGCGTAACTGCTGAATAGCCCATCGGGAGTGCGGTCTCGAAGAGACTCCGAGATGCAGGATTTTCCGTCGATCATGCGAAATGGCGACAAAGACATAGATGGCCTGGAAACAGAGGCTTCGTACCACCATGAAATCAATGCCAATCGTTGACAGAGAATGATTTCGTAAAAACGTCAGCCAACTGCCAACTTTCTCGGGGCTGGACTTGGGTTTTTGCATGTATTTGGCGACGGTATTTTCACAAACACAATAGCCCAGCTTTGCCAATTCACCCTGAATGCGCTGCGGGGACCAGAGAGGGTTTTCTTTTTGAAGCTTGCGGATCAGCTGAATCAAGTCCCAATCGATTTTTGGACGACCGACACTTTTGGATTTCCGTCGCCAGTAATACTTGAATCCCTTGCGATGCCAACCAATTACGGTTTCCGGCTTAACTACAATCAGCGCAGATTTCCAGTTGTCCCAGATATTTGAGAGCCATATCCAAAAGGCACGGTCGGCATTGGTGATTTTCGGCTTCTTGATCGTTCGCTGCTGAATGATCAACTGCTGGCGAAGGGCAACGTTCTCAAGAGCCAATTGGCGACGGCTTTTGAACAGAGCGAAGAAGAGGATTGCGATGAGCTTACACAGTATTTTCAAGTTGCGATCTCCCGGGTTTTGAGTCATAATACCCTATCAGTTTATGTCAGAATATATACAAGAACAAGCGGGAAAAGCATACACTTTGAAAATGGAGTTTCTACGTTGAAGATCAAACGCTATCAAATGCTTCTGATGATGCTGGCGGGATGGATCAATCGACGGCAGCAGGAAGCAATTCACTATCTCATCGAGGAAAACAGAATCCTCAAAGAGAAGTATCTTACCGAGACAGGCAAAAAACGTATTTTGCTCAATGACCGCCAAAGAAGGCGGCTGGCGGTTCTGGCGCATCAGGTAGGCCGCAAGATGATGTATGATATTTCCTGTGCGTTCTCGCCGGACACGGTACTGGCCTGGTATCGCAGGCTGGTGGCAGCGAAATACGATGGCTCCAGGAACCGCAGCAAATACGGCCGGCCCACGATTTCTGATGAAACCCGGCAGCAAATCGTTACTATCGCAAAAAACCATAAACATCTCGGCTGTCGCATGCTCTATGGCTATCTGAAATACCTGGGAATCCGGGTTTCCATTGCCTCAATCAGCCGAATCCTGCGTGACGCCGGGATTGAGCCTGCACCGGACCGGCCCGAGCGTACGACCTGGACGGAATTTATCAAGAGCCACTGGGAGTCATTGGCGGCCATCGATTTCTTCAGCAAGGAGATTTTCACCCGGCGTGGCCTGGTTCGCTATATGGTTTTGGTAGTAATGGAATGCAAAACCCGCAAAGTGGAAATCGCGGGGGTGATCCCACAGGCTAATGAAGTCTGGATGAAGCAGGTAGCCCGGAACCTTACTGACCCTATGGAGGGATTTTTAAAAGATAAGGATTGCATTATCCTGGACCGTGATCCGGTATTTTCGGAGGCGTTTCGCAAGATGCTGGGCGATTATGGAGTAAAACCCATGCAAACGCAGCCGGCATCGCCGAATATGAGTCCATATATTGAGCGATTTGTCCGGAGCATCAAGCATGAGTGTTTGAATCAGATGCTGATCTTTGGGGAGGAGCATTTGCGTTATTGTGTAGAGCAGTATTGTGAATTTTACCATACCGCCCGCCCGCATGGCGGGTTGAATTATGATATGATCGAGCCTCCCCCGCCGGAGGAAGGCGAGGTGGCCTGTAAAAAATGGCTCGGTGGTGTCATGAAGAGCTGGCACCGGGCGGCTTGAGGCGTTCCTTTGACTTTTGATGCGCTTCTAAGGGAGCCGAAAGAACGCCATTGACAGGCTGTTTGGATCGTATAGAATGTAAAGCAGCTTAGAATGGAACTCCGAGGCTTCTCGGGGCAGCCAAAAGAAGCCGAGGGTTGCAACCTGACGCACGAGGTTTGATTGGATTGCAAAGTTTTTGAAATCCTGAGCCTTTTATTGGTTTTAAGCGACAATCGAAACACGGGCGATCTGGCGGGTTAAAATCCGTTACCGTCCGTTAGAGTACGCCCAATCTGGCAGGGTTTGTGTCGAGGGCGGAATTTCATCTTTTTATAAGTCTATAATTTTCCAATCGTTACCGAAACCGGGCCGAACACTGTCGATCCGAAGGTTGAGGGTTCGAGTCCCTTCGGGGTTCGAGCCCCTTCGGGGTTGAGTAATATTAAAACTTAAAGTTGCAACTATCAGAAAAGAAAATCAAGCCGAATCTTGAAGGTATATTAGTGGTCATAAGATCTGATTAGTATTCTCTAATGAGTGAAATCCATAAATCAAAATATTTTTTGAAGGTTCCGGCGGTAATATCAGCATTATGACTTGGGATAGGATTTACTGTTAAAGGCAGTTCTAATTTCCTGCCGTCCGCAGCGTGAAAGGTCTTGCCAAAATTGTCGGAATAGGCATAAATCGGGCCGCTTGTCATTTCCCCATCTTCGCCGACACCCAGTATAGGCATTTCGAGGTGCATTCGGCCGGACAGATCGAAACTTACACCCCTGACATGCCCGGACCATGCACGGCAGAAATTATATGCTCCCGGCTGCCATGCGGAAACCAACCCGTCGCCCGGGCCATAATACGGAATCGTATCTCCAAGCGACGCAACCCACCGGGGGTTCTCGCGCTGTGCACGCTCGAGCATATTAGAGGCGCTTCCGCTTATCTGTGTCCAGCGTCGGCTGCTTTCATCATAGTGGAGCATTGCCCATGTCCAGACCTGCCCCCGCCCATAGAGGAAAAGTCTTCCTTCTCGGCTGCGGGCAAAATTCATATAGTTCATCCAACCGGTCACGCTTCGAGGGTTGTTCTTCTGCCCGGCAAACTCAAAATCGTCGATATCGCCTGGCCTGCCTGAAACCCAGTACATGATTTGCGGCCTGCTCTCACCTTCGGAAATGCCAAGCCTCTCCCAGCTTCCGGGGATGTAATTTTCCTGGTTCGGAGAGTTATGCTGACCACCGAGCAAGTGAATGTAACCGGAGTTATCGAGTACTATCGCCCAGCCGTCCATTTTTTCATCACGAGCGTCGAAGATAAACCAGTCGCCTTCGAGAAAGGCCTCTTTCCGCCTGCCCGAGGGGGATATTTTCACTATTTTCACCCTCGACCATTTTCCTTCTGGATCCGGGCGGTCATTGGTTCTGTCTTCCAGCTCTTTTTCAAACTCATTCAATACTTCTGCATATGAAACCCTCTCCACGACCGTGGTGTAAGTAAACCCATCGCGTGTATCAATCTGGTTGTAGGCGTTATAATGGGCGTCGGCAAACGGCAGGCCCTTGCTGAGATATTTATTATAGTATTCCTCATTCAGGGGCAGATAATGGCAAATCTCGTCAAGTTGAGCGGCTCTCTGGGAAGAGCCCCAGCCTTCGAGCCTCGGCAGCGGCGGCAAAGAAGCCATATATTTTTTAAACACCTCTAAAGCCTCCAGCCCTGAACCGCGTTTTACAAGTACCCGGCATTTACGCAGGTACATCCCGGAAGTATCAAGTGAATCGAATAAAGGTTTCACGAAAGTCTCGGTAAGCATTTCCAGTGCCCTGTCATCTTTTGTGCCTATATCCAATAAAGCCCTTATCGCCGCGTTTCTCAAGAATTCTTCAACCTTTGGTAAATGGGAGCCGTCTTCATCTATCTTTTTCAAAATTTCGATCAGCACGGGCAGAGCTCCTGAGGCTTGGGATCCTTTTTCTGCGAGTTTCAGGGCGGCTTGCCCGCGGCTGAATTCGTCGAGATTTTCATCCTTCACTCTCGAAGTAAGTTCGTCAACGCTGTAAGTTATATCCTGCTCTTTCGCTTTATGTTCAACACTAGCAGGTTCTGCATCCGGCCGGGTCAAATCGCATAACGCCTCAACCTCACTGTTATCCAGAGCCCTGTCGAAGAAAACGATATGCCTTAATGACCCGTCAAGCGATATCGTCCCGCCAAGGTTAAATGTGCCCCATCTTCCGCCGCCTAAAACCAGCGGAGTCTCGGCGGGTTTGTATGGAACATTCTCCCGGGCGCACACATGTTTGCCGTTAATATAAATACTGCCCGTTCCGGTTTTGTCGTAAGTGTAAAAAAGGTGCTGCCATTTTCCGGACGCTATACCCGTTTTTTCTTTCACCGAACCCACAGCATCTGCTTTTTGACCGCTGACAACCTCGACCGTGGACAACCCGTTATCGCCGGGAAGACCAAAGCGAAGCATAGCACCGTCCGTATCAAGCCTGTCGCCCCAAATCGCCCATTTAAGTTTTGAATTGGACTGCTCCTTAAAAGGCTGGCCTATAAGAAGCGCTCCAAAGAGGTAATTTTTATCCCGGTCTGTCGGAATTCTGCGGTCAAGCGCACTGTAAACCCACCCGCCCATCGAAAATGATTTTGAGCCGTATTCTTTTTTGAACGGCATCTGCACCCACTGGTAAGTGTTGCAGTCAAAATCGAGGAAACCTTCATGCCACGGCACCGAATAAATTCTGCCGTGATTTTTCCCTCCAGAACGGTCACGCAATACTTTACCTGAACCTTCATCAGCCGGCCAGTACCCAACCGGTTCAAGCTTAAGCACCTCTTTATAGACATCAGTTGAAGCAGAGGCAAATAGCAATGACTGTAGAACAACAAAACAAATTAGTAATATAACTTTAAACTTCATCATATTTTTCTTTCTAAGAGAATATTTTTATAATTTCTTTTTGTTACTGTTTTGTATTTATCACTGTAAAGCCCAAACACGAAAGTTTTTATAGCAACCTATTGTTGGTGCCATCTGACGAAAACCGATTTTTCCGTCTTTGTGGGGCGGGCCGTAACGTTGCGGGTCGTCGT